>CAYVDF010000173.1:0-3749 GCA_964450475.1 uncultured Pseudactinotalea sp. | reverse complement strand
GCCTCCTAGTGGCTCGGTGCTAGGTTAACCAAACTCGCGGGGTGGGCGGTGTGTCAACTCAGGTTTGGTCAAACACTCCAAAACTGGGCGCGAAAGATTGGCCGCAGGACTTGGGCGTTACTGTTCGTCGAGGCCACTGAGGAAATCCCGCACGATGGGGTCGAGTTGGTCGAACTCGATGAGGAAGCCGTCATGCCCATAAGCGGAGTTGACCTCAACGTAGGTGCCGCCGGTGCCCTCAGCGATGGCGCGGGCCTGCCACGTGGGGAAGAGGCGGTCGGTGCTCACGCCAACGGAGAGGACCTTCGCGGTGATCGCGGCGAGGGCGGCATCGACGCCGCCGCGGTTGCGGCCAAGGTCGTGAGTGAGCATCGTGTGGGTGAGGATGATGTAGGTGTTGGCGTCGAAGCGGCGGGCGAGTTTGCCGCCGTGGTAGTCAAGGTAGGACTGGACGGCGAAGCGGCCTTGCCCGCCGATCGGCTCCTCCCCGCCCTGGGGGAGTCGGCCGAAGCGCTCGTCGAACTCGATCGAGGAGCGGTACGTTGCGTGCGCGATTTGGCGGGCGATGCCGAGCCCGACGTGGGGGCCATCGTTATCGTCGGCGTCGTAGTAGTCCCCACCGCGGTACTTCGGGTCGGCCTGGATAGCGAGGATCTGGGGGTGGGCCCAGGCGATCTGGTCGCCGTTCGTTTGAGCGCTCGTGGCGAGCGCGATGACGGAAGCGACGCGATCGGGGTAGCCGGCCGCCCATTCGAGCACCCGGTGCCCGCCCGCGGAGCCGCCAACAACACTGTGCCAGCGGTAGATGCCGAGCCGGTCGGCGAGTTCCGCTTCGGCCGCGACCTGATCGCGGGTCGTGAGGTAGGGGAAGCGTGACCCCCACGGTTCGCCCGAGGGGGAGGGCGAGGCGGGACCGGTGCTACCCTGACAACCGCCGAGCACGTTGGGGGCGACGACAAAATATTTATCCGTGTCGATCGCCTTGCCTGGCCCGACGAGATCGTTCCACCAGCCGCCGGTGAGGTGGCCCTCGCCGGGCTCGCCAATGACGTGGGAGTCGCCGGTGAGGGCGTGAAGGATAAGGACGGCGTTTGAGGCGTCCTCGTTGAGCTCGCCCCACGTTTCGTAGGCGAGCGTGACATTGGGGAGTTGCCCGCCGGCCTCCAAGAAGAGCGACCCGAGCTCGACGAACTTACGCTCGCCCACCGGATCGCCGGGGCGCCACGCGGCTGAGGCTGGGATGCGTTCAGGGAGGCGGTGCGGGCGAGCGGGGTGGCGCACGGGGCGCGGGATCTCAACGCCCGGGGCGGGTCCGCCCGAAGGAGCAGAGCTCATGGCGCGTGCTGGTACCTCCGGTGCCGCGGGCGGCGCAGGTGGGGTGGGCTGCGCGTCGTCGTCAAAACGAACGTTCATGGCTCTGCTCCTTCGATGCGTGCACTTATGCCGACACGGCCACGGGGGCGGTGATGGCGGCGGCTGCGGCGAACCCAGTACGCAGGTCGGCGAGGATATCGTCGATGTGCTCCAGGCCTACCGCGAGACGTACGAGTCCAGGGGTGACGCCGGCTGCCGCCTGGTCCTCAGGCGAGAGCTGGGAGTGGGTCGTGGACGCGGGGTGGATGACGAGCGATCGCACGTCACCGATGTTGGCCACGAGCGAGTGCAGTTCGAGGGCGTTGACGAACGCCTTGCCTGCTTCAAGCCCGCCAGCGATCTCAAAGGAGATCACGGCACCAGAGCCCTTGGGCGTGTACTTCTTTGCGAGCTCGAAGTACGGGCTCGAGGGAAGCGATGCCCACTGGATCGAGTTGACCTGCTCGTGCCCATCGAGGAACTCCGCGACCTTGTGGGTGTTCTCGATGTGGCGCTCCACCCGCAGCGACAGGGTTTCCAGGCCTTGGGCGATGAGGAACGCGTTGAACGGCGCCGCGGCGGGGCCGATATCGCGAAGGAGTTGGACGCGTGCCTTGAGGATGTACGACAGGTTCGCACCGAAAGGACCATCGACGCCGAGGTCACGGGCGTAGGTGAGGCCGTGGTAGCTCTCATCGGGAGTGTTGAAGCCGGGGAAGCGCTCAGGGTACTGACCGTAGTCGAACGTTCCGCCGTCAACAATCACACCGGCGATCGACGTGCCGTGCCCGCCGATGTATTTCGTAGCCGAGTGAATGACGACGTCGGCGCCCCACTCGAGCGGTCGCAGGAGGTAGGGGGTGCCGACCGTGTTGTCGACGATGAGGGGCACGCCGTATTCGTGCGCGACTTCGGCGACGGCTTCGATATCGAGGATGTCGCCCTTGGGGTTGGGGATTGATTCACCGAAGAAGAGCTTCGTGTTGTCGCGGATCGCGGCGCGCCAGGAGTCGGGGTCGGCCGGGTCCTCAACGAACGACACGGTGATGCCGAACTTCGGCAGGGTGTGCGCGAACAGGTTGTGCGTCCCGCCGTAGAGCGAGGGCGAGGCAACGATATGGTCGCCGGCTTCTGCGATGTTGAGGATTGCGAGGAATTCTGCGGACTGGCCCGAGGCTACGAGCAGCGCACCGACGCCGCCCTCGAGTGAGGCGATGCGGTCTTCAACCACCGCCTGGGTCGGGTTGGTGATGCGGGTGTAGATCGGGCCGAGCTCCGAGAGGGCGAAGCGGCTGGCGGCCTGGTCGGTGTCTTTGAAGACGAACGAGGTGGTCTGGTAGATCGGCAGAGCGCGCGAGCCGGTCTCGGCGTCGGGGGTCTGGCCTGCGTGGATCTGGCGGGTTTCGAAGTTCCAGTTGTTGGTGGTCATGTCATCTCTCCTGAGAAGTTTTCTTTTATTTTTCAAGGTGGGATGGCATGGCCCAGATCGCGCTGACGTCCAACCATCCCGAGGGGTGGATAACGGCACGCTCAATCTGCTCACAAGATGGTTCCGCGCCCTGCGGCTGATGCCCGGCCGGATTCGGCTCTAGATTGGGTCAGCGGTTTCTGGGCAGCATGAACGTGCGGGTCAGCGGCACATTCGTAGGAACATGTGGATCACATTAGAGGAGTGTCCAAAAAAGTCCAAGACCTGTCCGAATAATGGACAATGCGGGCGAGGTTTTCTGACGAGAAGGCTCCGGCTGCCGCGGCTCGATCCGCTTGATTTTGGGCTTTGTGGCGCCTGCGCGGATCCGTTGGTAGCGGTGTGTTGTGGCTCACCTGGCGTCTCGCCCCTCGAATTCCTGGCCGTGGGCGCTGCGGGGCTCGGCCTTCTTGAGCCTCCTGTCGGTGATGCCGGCAACGATACTGCGTGCAGTGTGCCATTTTTGCCGCGCAAGGGTTGTGACGTACTCTTGGATTGTGTAAGAAAGCGGGGCTCGATCACGCCCGGTTTTGGCACCGACCCTCCCGCCCTTGAAAGGACCTCTGATGGCGCTCACCAGTGCAGCCACGGACCCGGTCATTTCCCCGCGCGGCCGGCGCGCGAGCCTCGGCGTCGCGGCCCTGCGCCTTGGTTCGATCGCCGCTGTCGCGGTCGCCATCATCGCCTTAGGTAAGCGTGTCGACGGCGCATCACGGGGTGCGATCTGGATGCTCGCCGCCGCGATTATTGTCGCTGGTGTTCTTGCATACGGCGAGGTCGTCGCTGGGGGTAAAGCAGCCCGCGCGGAGGAACGACGGTTGCGGGAGGCGATTTTGCGCCGTCAATTCGCGAACGCCTCGAACCCAGCGGCACCAAGCGGGCAGTTCCCACCCTCGCACATGATCGAGATGATGACCGCGGGCGTGGA
>CAYVDF010000172.1:0-3763 GCA_964450475.1 uncultured Pseudactinotalea sp. | reverse complement strand
TGATGAGCTCACGGCTTCTGGGGCGTTGGATGAGGTCTTCGCGAAGATCGATGCCGGTCAGCCCCTGACGGGTGATCAAGGCCTGCTGGGCGGGATGCTCAAAGCGGCTCTGGAACGGGGCTTGGATGCCGAGCTCACTGAGCACGTGGGCTATGAACGCGGCGCCGATGAGGCCTCGGCGTTTGATAATTCTCGTAACGGCACTAGCCCCAAGACCATTTCTACCGAGATTGGTGACATCGATCTGGACATCCCCCGGGATCGGGCCGGGACGTTCACCCCGATGCTGGTGCGTAAGGGCCAACGCCGCCTAGATGGGCTCGATGGGATGATCATCTCCCTATATGCCGGAGGGATGACCGTACGCGATATCGCCCACCACCTGGCCTGCACCCTGGGCACAGAGTTATCTCATGAGACGATTTCGAAGATCACTGATCAGGTCGCCGAGGAGGTCTGGGCCTGGCAGATGCGACCCCTAGATCCGTTATATCCGGCGGGTGTATCTAGATGCGATCGTGATCAAGGTCCGCGACGGGGGCCACGTGCGTAACAAGGCGGCCCATATCGCTATCGGAGTCGATATGGAGGGCATCAAGCATGTCCTGGGGATCTGGGTCCAAACCACTGAAGGCGCAAAATTCTGGGCCAGTGTCTGCGCCGAGCTCGCCAACCGTGGGGTACAAGACGTCCTGATCGTCTGCTGTGATGGGCTGGGTGGGTTTCCTGAGGCGATCGAAGCGACCTGGCCCCAAGCCACCGTACAAACGTTATCTATGCACAATTGTGACTCTTCTATGTCTGTCAAGCGGCAATTTGAAGTTGTTGGTTCTTCACTGAGGCTGTCAGGATCCGGAAGACGCGGCGAGCCAAATATCGTTTGATGCATCGGCGGATCTCCTTATCCGTCTTACCCTCGGCGCGACGCTTGGCAACGTACTCACGGGTTTGTTCGTGATGGATCATGCGGCTGATCGCAGCCATGTGGAGGGCGCTGTTTAAGGCTCTGTCACCGCCGCGGTTTAGGCGGTGCCTGGTCGTGTTGCCCGATGAGGCAGGGATCGGGTTTACCCCCGCGAGGGACGCAAACGCAGCTTCGCTGCGAACACGGCCTTCGTGAGACCACGCCACGAAGCACTTGGCAGCCGTGACAGCTTGGAAACCAGTTTCTTCAAGCAAGGGGGCAGCTTCGCTGACTTTGACAAGCGCCTCCAGTTGCGTCCTATTTGCTACCAGCTGCTCGGTCAAGTCCTCGATGTGCTTGGCCAGCCGGACGGCCTCAGCGCGAGCAATCTGCACCGACAGCTCTTCCACGCGCTCACGCCACCTGCTGATCTCCTGGATCTGGGTGGGCTTAAGTTTCTTGCGGGCATCGACCCCAAGTTCGTTACTGCGCACCAATGCGTTCAAAGCGTTGACCGAACGGGTGCGGTCCTTGGCCATGGACTTTCGAGCGGCGACCAGGATGCGTAAACCCTGACGGATCCCTTCATTTAAGCGGGGATGACGAAGCTTCGCGACCGGGATCGCCAGCGTGGCTACCGCGATACGGTGCGCATCGAGGGTGTCAGATTTGCCGACCCCACGATTTTTCCTCGTATCCATGCGAGGGGCCTCAGCAACGGGAAAACCAAGGGCTGCGACGGCCCCAGCGACGATCGCACCGTAGGACGCGGCTCCCTCAATCGCCCATAGGGTGTCGGCGTCGCCGCCGGCGCGGCGCCCTACCCAGGCGATGGCTCGGTTGATGCCGGCCGTCGTTGTGGGAAAGGATTGTGAATCTACGAGTGCGCCATTGGTGGCATCGACCATGGCATAGACATGAGTACGTGCGTGAGTATCGACACCGACGACAAATGGGTGTGAATGCGCGACGATAGACGAGAAGGTCACCGTTTTCTCCTTTGCTGGACTCAGGTGGTGGTGGCCGTCAAGGCCGGTACCAGTCCGGGTAGGAATCACAACGGAACAGAACTGTGACGAGTCACACCCCAAAGTGGGCGGACAATCTTCTAATCAAGCTACCGAGGTGGGCCGGACGGGTACCGGCCATCCACCCCAGTGAGCGGACATATCACACAAATGACACCACGTGTGAGAATGACAAGTTCATTTGGCCCCGTTGTGATGGTTTGATTTGGCCCCACCCATGGTTGTGTTTTTGTAGGGTTTCCCGCGTTGTGTCTCTTCTCGTGGCGGGGTGGGGCTCGGGGTCTGTTACGGGGTGGGGCCTCCTTTCTTGGTTCGGGTGGCACGCAGCCGGTAGGACTGGGTGCCGGTATTGATGATGTGGGCGTTGAACGTGAGTCGGTCGACCACGGCTGCGGCCAGGCGCGGGTCGGTGAAGGTGGCCCCCCATTCAGAGAACGGGGCGTTGGAGGCACACGCGATCGAGGCGCGTTCCTCGCGTTCGGTGATGATCTGGAACAACAGTTCTGCTCCTCGGGTATCGAGGCTGACGTAGCCGACCTCATCGAGGCATAGCAGGTCCAACCTCGCGTAGCGGGCGACCAGGCGGGAGAGTTGTTGATCATCGGCGGCTTCGATGAGCTCGTTGACCAATGCTGCGGTGGTGGTATAGCGCACGCGGCGGCCTTGCTCGGCTGCGGCGATGCCCAGCGCGATGAGCAGGTGGGTCTTGCCCGTTCCGGAGTCTCCCAGCAGGACTAGGGGTTGGCCCTCATCGATCCATTGCCCACCAGCTAGGTGCGCCAACGTCGCAGCAGGCAGATCGGGTACGAGGGTGGGGTCGAAGTCCTCCAAGCGTTTCGTGCGGGGGAACTTGGCTTCCTTCACCCGGCGGATCTTGCGCCGGGCATCACGGTCCTCACACTCGGCCGCGAGCACCTCGGCCAGGTAGGCCAGGTGGGTGAGCCGCTCCCGGTTTGCTTCTTCCGCGATCGGGCCGGCCTGGGTACGCACCGTGGGCAGTCCCAACGAGACCGTCCCAGCGTGGATCGCAGCCAGGGCCGCGTCCTGGTTCAACGCCCGCACCGCCGGGGCGGAGGCTGGGGGTGTGGTGTTCATGCCCCTACCCCCAGTAGCTCGTCATAGGAAGCCAGTGACGGTGTGGGGCGCTGATCGGTGGGTAGGGGCCGACCGATATCGACCACCACCGAGGAAGGTGCCTCATCGTGGCGGCGTGCTTCGACCGCCACGACCTGCGGGTTGAGGGTCCCGATCGTCATCGCTGCTTTCATCCCGGCGACCACCGCCGAGGCGCTCATCATTCGGTGCAGCAAAAGCACCTCGATCAACATCCTCGTACCCTCCCGATCCCCATGGGTGGTACGGGCGTGGTCCCAGAAGCGTTGGTGAGTAACGGTGAAGACCCCGGATTTGCGGGCGTGGGCCAGTGTTCTGGACCCAGGCAGGGCCCCGGGCTTGGTAGCCAGCACCTCCAGGTAGTGATCCAGGTTCAACGTATCGGTGTATTTATGGATCGCCCGCACATGCTCGGCGACCTTCCTGCCCTCAATGAGCACGGTCACGGTACGGGCACCCAGACGCACCTGCGCGCGGCGCCCAGCAAATCGTGCCGGGACCGAATAGTACGCCTGCCGCACGCACACCCGCGCCTTGGTATCCACCCGCACCTGCAGCACCGTGGCAGCATCGAAAGGACCCTGGACGGGCAGGGGCCGCAGCGTGGGGAGTTCTTCTGCGGCCATGACCCCCACCGTGGCCGCCCGGCCCTCGATCCGCCGGGCATCATCACGGGCATCACAGGCGGCCATGACCTCGTTCAGCTCGGCGATGGAGT
>CAYVDF010000171.1:642-3803 GCA_964450475.1 uncultured Pseudactinotalea sp. | reverse complement strand
GGAGGCGATCCGCGGGGAGGGCCTGAAGAAAGTGGGCTCGGCTGCCCTAAGTCGAGGCTTGGCTGGCACAATAGGGAATAGTTTCGTGTGCAATCTTCCGGGATCACCGGGGGGCGTGAAGGACGGCATGACAGTGCTCGTACCGCTCCTGGCACACATTCTTGATCAACTTGATGGGGGCAACCATGAGTGAGGCTAAGCCACTACTGGCTGGCGTCACGCACCGGCCACTCGACGTCGCGGAACATATCGCGGCTGTCAGTGCCGACGACGTCGGCGGCATCGCCACGTTCATCGGCACCGTTCGTAACCACAGCCCGGAAGTCACCGGCGAAGTCGTTGAGCTTGAGTACAGCGCGCACCCGAGCGCCGATCAGGTCGTGCGCGACATCGTCGCAGAGGTGCAAGAACAATACCCCCACACCCGCCTCGCGGCGACGCACCGGGTGGGAAAGCTCGCGATCGGTGACCTCGCCGTCGTTGTCGCCGCCGGTTCGGCCCACCGCGCCGAAGCATTCGACGCGTCCCGCCTGCTCGTTGAGCAGATTAAGGAAAAACTTCCCGTGTGGAAGCGTCAAGTTCTCGCCGATGGGTCCTACACGTGGGTGGGGGCGGCATGAGCATCAACGTCTCTGACGAACTCCGCGGGCCTCTGGTTGACTCCTACGGCCGGGTTCACCGCGACCTGCGCATCTCCCTCACGGACGTGTGCAACCTGCGCTGCACGTACTGCATGCCCGCCGAAGGCGTCGAATGGATGGCGCGGGCCAACATTCTCACCACGGATGAGCTCGTGCGAACGACCGAAGTCGCGGCAGCCCTTGGCATCGTCGAAGTACGGCTCACCGGTGGCGAACCTCTGCTGCGCCCCGACGTCGTCGACGTCGTGGACCGAATCTCCAAGATCGAAGTAGAGAACGGCCCGCTTGAAGTGTCGATGACGACGAACGCGCTGCGGTTGCCAAAACTCGCGCAAAAGCTCAAAGACGCCGGGCTCAGGCGTGTCAATATTTCCCTCGATACGCTCAAGGGCGAGACCTTCTCAGCCCTGACCCGCCGCGACCGCATGGCTGACACCTTCGCGGGCATCGACGCGGCTGTAGAGGCCGGGTTCAAACCCCTGAAATTCAACGCCGTGGCGATGCGCGGGGTTAACGAAGACGAACTCGTTGACCTCGTGAAGTTCGCGCTGTCGGTTGACGGCGAGATGCGCTTCATCGAACAGATGCCACTCGACGCCGGTCACATCTGGTCGCGTGAAAAGATGGTCACGAGCGAAGAGATTCTCGCGATCCTCTCGGAAGAGTTCGAGCTCACCGAGGCCCCCGGCCGCGGGGCAGCCCCGGCAGAGAAATTCCTCATCAACGGCGGGCCAGCCACCGTGGGCGTCATAGCCTCGGTCACCCGACCCTTCTGCGGCGCATGCGACCGCGTGCGCCTGACCGCCGATGGCCAGATCCGCAACTGCCTGTTCTCCCGCACGGAATCCGACCTGCTCGGGATTCTGCGCTCGGGCGGCAGCGACGACGACATCGCCAAACTCCTCCACACATCAATCGCAGGTAAGCTTCCCGGGCACGGCATTAACGATCCCGGATTCCTCCAGCCAGATCGCCCCATGTCGGCGATCGGTGGCTAACACATCCCCCGCAATATAAGAAGGACGCATTCAATCCGTGAGTAGCCTAGACATTCTCGAGTTGATGAAACACGCCGCCGCCACGGCCATCCTCCCCCGCTGGAAAGATCTCTCCGAGGCGGAAATCCACGAGAAGAAGCCCGGCGATCTCGTGACCGTTGCCGATACCGATGCCGAAAAGATTATCGCCCGAGAGCTCCGGGCCGCGTTCCCCAATGCGGTCGTCCTCGGCGAGGAAGGCGCATCGGCTGACCCGACGCTCATCGAGCGGTTCTACACCGCCGAACACTCCTTCACGATCGACCCCGTCGATGGCACAGCAAACTTCGTTAACGGCTCCCAGGACTTCGCCGTCATGATCGCCGAGATCAAGAACGGCGAAACCGTTCGCGCATGGATTTGGCAACCCGCCCACGGTGCGTCCTACACCGCCGAAAAGGGCGCGGGTGCGTACCGCAACACGAAGCGGATGAAGGTCCGCAAGGTCAAGGATGACGATCCGGCCGCCTGGCGCGGTATCACCAACCGCAAGGCGCTGAAGAAGCAAAAGTTCAAGCCGCTTTCGCGCATGCACTCGGGCTGGTGGAGCACCGGTATCGACTACCCGAACATCGCGATGGGCCGCAGTGACTTCGTCGTGTACAAGCACGTCATGCCGTGGGATCACGCCCCAGGTCAGCTCATTCTTTCCGAGGTCGGCGGCCAACTCATCCGCGCCGACGGCAGCCCGTACTCCCCAACGGCCGAGGTCTCAAAGTGGCTCATTGGTGGCACGGGCGATATCCCCACGCAGGTGCTGCCCTACATCTCCGAGGCGTTCCTGCCCAAGGACGCCGAGCTCGAGGAGAGCTTGGAGCCTGAGGATCTCCTCAAGTTCTAATCGCGCGGGCTATCCCCCCGCGAAGGGGGGCAGCACGTCAAGGCGAATTGCGCCGTCATCACCGACGCGCAGTTCCGCTGAATCTTCGGCCGAGGTGCCGTTGAGCAGGAAGCTGCACAACCCGAGCACGCGGCCCATCTCCGCGCCGTGAGCTTCCCCGAGATATGAGCGCAGATCCTGGATCGTTGCCGAAGCGGGGAGCGTGACCTTCTCGGCGTCGGTCCCCGCAGCATCGGCTGCAGCCGCAAAATAACGCACGTCAACTGAAATCTTCATATCGTCTTATTCTTCCAGATCATCAGAGGCTCAACGGGTGATAGTTCTAACCTGCACCCTTCCGGGTTCGATGAACTCATGCCCAAAACCCTGGCCACCACCACGGTTGACCGGGGAGCAGATGGTAGGCGCATACCATAGCAGCACGCGGATGAGGACCCGCCCGTTCGATGAGGATCTCTTCCCTGGCGTGGCATCACCAGCTGAAAGTTGTTGAAGAAGGAACAGTTCACGCGGCTTGCACGCCCGCACTCGGGGCGGTGGCGCTCCGGGTGGCTTATCCCGACATCCTCCTCGGCGCACGCTCCCCTACATCAGCGAGGCTCTCGCCGAGGGTGCGAAGACCCCTGAGAGGGGCACCGAGCC
>CAYVDF010000171.1:0-632 GCA_964450475.1 uncultured Pseudactinotalea sp. | reverse complement strand
GAGCCGGAGGACTTACTCGCGCGGTAACCCCTGAAAGTCCACCCGGCCCCCGGTCTCATTCGGGATGACTGTTTCGAGGTCCACCGCTGCCCCGTGGAGCAGGGAGCTGCAGATATCTAGGCCCCTGTTCATTTGTGCGCCGCGCTGTTCTCCCATGTGCCGCCGAAGGTCCTCGATCGTCCTTCCTTGCTCAAGCGATCCGCCTTCTTCATCCACCTGCCGCGTTGGCGGCTACAGCAAAGTACCTCACGTTCACAACGATACTCATACCACTAGGGAGGGTGACCCCGGTGGCGCTCCCCACCAGAACAGGGTTCAGCCCTGACCCACTGGATAGTGAGTCAGGGCTGAACGTGTTGCCTTTGCCCTAACAGCGGTCCGTTACCGGCCCGTTCTTAGTGGCTGTTCGGCTGCTTCAGAGAGCGAAGCGGCGTACAAGGAATCCAGAACCGGTCAGACCGGCACCGAAGAGCAGGAGCATAGCCGGGGAAACTCCGGTCTCTGGGAGCTGCTCTCCTTCGGGAAGGGTGTCGATATCATCGCCCTTCTCAGACTCATCGTCACTGGTGCCGTTCTCGGTGTCATCGCCGTTGTCGTCGTCACCCTCTGGGGCGTCGTCAACAGGCGTTGCC
>CAYVDF010000170.1:3402-3828 GCA_964450475.1 uncultured Pseudactinotalea sp. | reverse complement strand
ATCTTCATCGCCGCCCCGCTTTCGGCGATCACGGGCCTTCGCATGAGCGAATCGTGGCCGCGCGAATCCAAACTCAGCGACCGTTTCCCGATCGAGTGGGCACGCAAACTACACTTCCCGCTGATGCTCTACTTCGTGGCATTCATCGTCGTGCACGTCACGCTCGTCATGACGACGGGGGCACTACGAAACCTCAACCACATGTTCGCCGCGCAAGGGTCCGTCGACCCGGCCGCGTACGCAAACAACTGGACCGGGTTCCTGTACCTGCATCTCGGTGTGCTCGTCATCATCGGTGCCTGGATTGCGATCCGCCCGACGATCATCGCGCCAATCGCGCGCATCTTCGGAGACGTCAGCGCCCGATAGATCCCAGCCGTGCCATGGTGCGCGCTCGTTGTCAAAAAATGTATTTTCTACGACGGC
>CAYVDF010000170.1:0-3392 GCA_964450475.1 uncultured Pseudactinotalea sp. | reverse complement strand
ACGGCGAGCGCTCACCTAGGACTAAATCCCCACCTTGGGCGTGAAATTCTAGGCAAATTTTCGTTTCCGTCACATAGCTCGGTCATTAACCCCCCTTCTGACCCGCCGAATGGCGCCAAAACGCGGCACAATGGAAGTTACGGGATTTATTAGGTCTCGCCAGTCAGCCCCACGAGGATGGAGACACAGGTGGCCCAGTACGTATACGCCTTTAACGAAGGCAACAAGGATCTGAAAGAGCTGTTGGGAGGCAAGGGCGCGAACCTCGCCGAGATGACCAACCTCGGTCTGCCCGTGCCCCCAGGGTTCACAATTACGACTCAAGCCTCACGCGAGTATCTTCACACTGGTGAACTCCCCGCCCGCCTGCGGGTCGAAGTCACCACGGCGCTTCGCGCGATCGAAGATGGCATGCGCCGCCAGCTCGGCGACTTCCACGATCCCCTGCTCGTGTCTGTGCGCTCCGGTGCTCAGCACTCGATGCCCGGGATGATGGACACCGTGCTCAACGTCGGCCTCAACGATGCCTCCGTCAAGGGGCTCGCCGAATCCTCCGGCGATGCTCGCTTCGCGTGGGACTCCTACCGCCGCCTCATCGCGATGTTCGCCAAGACCGTGCTCGGCGCCCCAGAAGAGCCCTTCGACGAAGCCTTCGACGGCATGAAGAAGGACCGCGGCATCACCGCCGATGTCGACCTCACCGTTGAGGACCTGAAAGAACTCGTCGCCACCTACAAGGATCTCGTGCAGAACCTGTGCGGCCGGGAATTCCCGCAGCACCCGCGCGAGCAGCTTGACCTCGCGATCGAGGCCGTGTTCGGTTCGTGGAACTCCGAGCGCGCCCAGCTCTACCGCCGCCGCGAGCGCATCCCCCACGACCTCGGCACCGCCGTCAACATCCAAGCGATGGTGTTTGGAAACATGGGCGAGACCTCCGGCACCGGTGTTGCGTTCACCCGCGACCCCGCCTCGGGTCACTCCGGAATCTACGGCGACTACCTGCCCAACGCCCAGGGTGAAGACGTTGTTGCGGGAATCCGCACGCCGTTGCACCTCAATGACTTGAAGGAGCGCGACCCGAAAAGTTACGACGAGCTCATTCACGCGATGCGCCGTCTGGAAACCCACTACCGCGACCTGTGCGACATCGAGTTCACGATCGAGCGGGGCAAGCTGTGGTTCCTCCAGACCCGCGTGGGTAAGCGCACCGCCTCGGCGGCGTTCCGAATCGCGACCCAGCTCGTGGACGAAAGCCTCATCACGATGGATGAGGCGCTCGTGCGCGTCACCGGTAACCAGCTCTCGCAGCTGCTATTCCCGCAGTTCGCATCCGACCAGAAGGCCACGCTTTTGACGACGGGTATGGGCGCCTCACCGGGTGCCGCCGTCGGCGAGATCGCCTTCGATAACGACCGCGCGAAAGCGCGCAAGGAGGAAGGCGTTGACGTCATCCTCGTCCGCCGCGAAACCAACCCGGATGACCTTCCCGGCATGATCGCCTCCCGCGGAATTCTCACCGCCCGGGGTGGACGCACCTCGCACGCTGCCGTGGTGGCGCGAGGCATGGGAACGTGCGCGGTCGTTGGCGCCGAAGAACTCGACATCGACTACAACGCCCGCACGGTAACTGCCGGTGGCCACACGCTCAACGAAGGCGACATCATCGCCATCGATGGCACCACGGGGCAGGTGTACGCCGGTGAGGTCGACGTCGTCGACTCCGCCACGGCCGTCTACATCGCCCACGGCCTCGACGCCGCGCTGAAGAGCGCCCCGAATGAGGACGTCGCCGAGCTCGTGAAGTCGGTCGACCGCCTCCTCACCCATGCCGACGAGGCCCGCCGCATGTCCGTGCGCGCCAACGCCGACACTGGCGAGGACGCACGCCGCGCCCGAGAACGCGGTGCTACCGGAATCGGCCTGTGCCGCACCGAGCACCAGTTCCTCGGCGAGCGCCGCGCGCTCATCGAGGCCCTCGTGCTAGCGAAGGACGAGAAGGAAGAACAGGCCGCCCTCGATGCGCTCATGCCCGTTCAGCGCGAAGCCTTCGTCGACCTGCTCGATGCGATGGACGGCCTGCCCGTGACCATCCGCCTCCTCGACCCACCCCTGCACGAGTTCCTCCCCGACCTCACGGAGGTCGCCGTCCGCGTCGCGGTCGGTAAGGAACGCGGCGACGACGTATCCGAGGATGAGAAGCTCTTGCACGCGCTGCAGTACCACCACGAGTCGAACCCCATGCTCGGTCTTCGCGGCGTGCGCCTTGGTCTGAAGCTCGACGGCCTCTACCGCACCCAGATCCGCGCCATCCTCGAAGCCACCAAGGAACTTCGTGACCAGGGCAAGGATCCCCAACCGGAGATCATGGTTCCGCTCATCGGTTCAATCCGCGAACTGCAGATCGTTCGCGATATGGCCGAACAGCTCATGGATGAAGTGCTCGGCGACCGCTCCGTGCACGTCGGTTGCATGATCGAACTCCCCCGCGCCGCACTCACCGCGCACCGCATCGCAGAAGAGGCCGACTTCTTCTCCTTCGGCACGAACGACCTCACCCAAACCACGTGGGGCTTCTCTCGTGACGACGTCGAATCGTCCTTCTTCCCGATGTACCTGCAAAACGGTGTCCTCACCATTTCGCCGTTCGAAACGATTGACGGCGACGGCGTGGGTGAACTCGTGCGCACCGGTGTCCGTGGTGGTCGGGCGACTAAGCCCGAGCTCACGATGGGTGTGTGTGGTGAACACGGCGGTGACCCTGAGTCGATCCGCTTCTTCCACGACGCGGGGCTCGACTACATCTCGTGCTCGCCCTATCGCGTGCCGGTTGCCCGCCTAGAGGCTGGCCGCGCACAGGTGCTCGCGGACTAACTCCCGCGCAAAAAGTTATCGGCCCCCAACCTTCGCGGTTGGGGGCCGATTTCGTTAGCCGCGCTTCAGGAGCATCGCGAGCGCTTGGCCTCCGCCAATACACATTGTGACGATCGCGAGTTCACCACCGGTGCGCTGGAGGGTGAGCGCCGCGCGCACGGTGAGGATCGCGCCCGTCGCACCGACTGGGTGGCCCAGCGCGATCGCCCCGCCGTAGGGGTTCGTGCGCTCAGGAATGAGGTCGGTATCGCGCATGACCGCGATTGCCTGGGAGGCGAACGCCTCGTTGAGCTCCACGACTGAGACGTCCTCAGGCGTGAGGCCGGTCTTTGAGAATAGTTTTTTCAGGGCGAGCGTTGGCGCATACCCCATGATCTCTGGTTCAAGAGCCGCTGTCGTGACCTCTTCGATGGTCGCGAGCACGGGGAGGCTTTCAGCGCGGGCGTCCTCCTCGCGCATGAGCACCGTCGCCGCGGCGCCGTCGTTAATACCCGAGGCGTTGCCCGCCGTCACTGAACCCT
>CAYVDF010000169.1:1394-3837 GCA_964450475.1 uncultured Pseudactinotalea sp. | reverse complement strand
TCGGCACCGATGAACAGATGCAGCAACGGCAACCCTGCGACGTCCTTAATACTGCGACCGCCGACCTTGAGGATCTGGCCGTCGGCGAGCACAACGGTGAGGCCGAGGACGTAATCGCGTGTGACGCCATATTTCACGCAGCACAGACCGCCGGCGTTGGTGGAGACGTTCCCGCCGATCGAGCAGAATTCCATCGAGGCGGGATCGGGCGGGTACCACAGGCCGTGGGCGGCAGCGGCTTTCTTGACGTCGGCGTTGATCGCACCAGCGCCCGCGATGGCAACGCCGTATTCGGGCTGCACCTCGATGTGGGAGAGCTTTTCGAGGGAAAGAACGAGGCTCGGCACGCGCGAGGAGCTCCCGCCCGACAGGCTCGAACCGAGCCCGCGGATGACGACCGGGATATTGTGCTCGTTGGCGTACCTCAACGTGGTTGAGACATCTTCGGTACTCGTTGCGACGACAACGCCACGAGGCTCGACCACATCGGGATCGTAGGCGCGGTCGCGTTGGTAGGCTTGGAGGCGATTGGGGTCGGTGATGACGTTGTCGCCAAGCAGTTCTACGAGTCCGTCCATGGCTCAATCCTTCCCGCACAGGTTACGGGAACAACCCTAGTCCGTTGTCGAGCCGCGGTCTGCTTAGGTCGTCGGGTCGCGCTCGGGATCCTGGTCGATCGGCACTCCGATCGTTGGCGCCATGACGCTCGCACCAGGTGCCTGACCGGCGGGCTTAGTCTTGCCGCTGGTGCGACTGGAAACGAGCCCCGTGAGACGCTCAGCAATCTTCGTCAGGCCGTAGTTCAGGAGGATGAACACCGCGCTGGCAACAACGAGGGACTGCAGCACGGGCAGAGGGAATTGGGTGCCGAGGAGCTCAGCGCTGCGAAGGAGTTCGGAGAACGTGATGATGTACCCGAGCGCGGAGTCTTTGAGGATAATCACGAACTGGCTCACCAGCGCAGGCAGCATCGCGAGGAGTGCTTGCGGGAGCTCGACGGATCGGATCGACTGGGTTCGGGTCATGCCAATCGCGAGCGCTGCTTCGCGCTGACCGCGTGGCAGCCCATACACGCCGGAGCGCACAAGCTCGGCGATCACCGCGCCGTTATACAGCGTGAGCCCGATGATGACGCCGTACAGCGGAGATTGCGAGGGTGGGATGAGACCGGAGCGAGCGAGCACTGTCCACGAACCGATCATCAGGATCAGCACGGGCACGGCACGGAAAAACTCCACGACGATCCCAGAAAACCACCGGATCAGCCGGTTGGAGGAAAGTCGCCCGACCCCAAAGACCATGCCGAACACGAACGCCAACACGACGGAGATGACGGAGGCGAGCAGGGTGTTGTAGACACCGGGCAGGAAGTAGTGCTGCCACGCTCGCCATTCGAATACCGCGCCCCAGCGGCGGCCATCCCATTCGCCCGCCTCGCCGATTTTCAGGACGATCCACACGGCGATGAGCGCGAGGACGACGATGCTGATCATGTTCATGATCGTGTGGCGTCGGCGGGCCTTGGGGCCTGGCATGTCAAAGAGAACGCTGTGTTCGGCGCTCATCGCTTCACCGCCAGACGTTGAGACAGCAGAGTGGTGAGGATTCCAACGGGAATCACAATGATCACGAATCCAGCTGCGATGGTTAAAAAGATGGGGATCACCACGTGACCGTTCTGATCGATCATGCCCTTCATGAGGAGAGAGATCTCCGCAACGGATGCGGCGGCCGCAACCGTGGTGTTCTTAATGAGCGCGATGAGGGTGTTCCCGAGCGGTGCGATAGCGCCGCGAAATGCCTGCGGCAGGATAACGAGCCGGGCGGCGGGGAGGAAACCGAGGCCTATAGCTCGGGCTGCTTCGGCCTGACCAACGGGTACGGTATTGACCCCTGATCTCAGTGCTTCGGCGAAAAACGCGGCGTGGTACACCGACAGGGCGATAACGGCGAGCCAGAAGAACTGTATTTTGAAGTTTGTCGAGAATGAGAGGCCAAAAACGCGCCAGAGCACGCTCAGTGCAAACACCATGAGAACCGTGAGTGGGATGTTTCGGATGAGCGTGACGTACGTGCTGCCCGCCCACTGCAATGACGCAATTGGCGAAATGCGCATGGTCGCGATCACGGTACCGATCGCGAGCGCAATCACACCGGAGACAACCGCGAGCTGGATGTTGAGCCAGTACGCACCGAGGATGTCGTAGTTTCCGAGAATCTCGAGAAACTCTCTCACCGAGTCACCACCTTAAGAATTCTTTGAGTGTGGGTGAGGGGGCGCATCCTCGCGCCCCCTCACCTTGCGGTTAAACCGAGTTCGCTGACCTCTTAGTCACAAGCGGCAGGCGTTGGTGGGTTGACGTCGCTAGGTGTGTAGTCAACACCTTCGGTGTTCTTGGTGATGAACTTCTCCCATGAACCGTCAGAGATCATGTCGTTGATC
>CAYVDF010000169.1:0-1384 GCA_964450475.1 uncultured Pseudactinotalea sp. | reverse complement strand
GCTTCACAACGGTCGGAGTCCTTTGGCAGACCCACGCCGTAGTTCTCCGTGGAGAAGGGGTTACCAATAACCTTCATCTGACCCTCGCCAGCTTCAGCGGCGAGACCAGCGAGGATGATGTCATCGGTGGTGACGGCGTCAACCTGGCCGGAGGTGAGGAACTGCAAGCATGCGGCGTAGCCATCAAGCTCAACGAGCTCCACGGCGTCAGCGAAGTCGTCCTTAATCTTCTGCGCGGAGGTCGAACCCGACACGGAGCAGAGGTTGAGGCCGTTGAGGTCCTCAGGGCCATTGATGCGATCCTCGTCGGTGCGCACGAGAAGGTCCTGACCAGAAATGAAGTACGGACCGGCAAACGATACGACTTCCTTACGGGAGTCGGTGATCGAGTAGGTTGCCACGATCATGTCTACCTGGTTGTTCTGCAGGAGGGTTTCACGTTGTGGGGAGGGGGCCTCGACCCATTCGATTTGGCTTTCGCTGTAGCCAAGTTTGCCGGCGATGTAGGTTGCGACATCAACGTCGAAACCGGTCATCGTGCCGCCGTCTTGGAGTCCCAGGCCAGGCTGGTCGAACTTCGTGCCAATGCGGATCTTCTCACCATCTCCGTCTCCGCCGCCACCGCCACCACACGCGGTGAGCGCGAGTGCGCCTGCTGCGGCGATCGCGAGAATCCCTGTGAGTCGACGCTTCATATGTTTCTCCTTTGGTAGTGTGCTCAGCCAGCCAGGATCTTGCTGAGGAAATCCTTGGCTCTGCTGCTTTGTGGATTGTCGAAGAACTCATCCGGATCGGCGTCTTCAACAATCTGCCCGTCGGCCATAAATACAACGCGGTCTGCGGCGCGGCGGGCGAATCCCATCTCGTGGGTGACCACGATCATGGTCATCCCTTCCTTGGCGAGTGAAACCATAACCTCGAGCACTTCGTTGACCATCTCGGGGTCAAGCGCTGAGGTCGGCTCGTCAAAGAGGATGACTTTTGGTCGCATCGCGAGGGCACGGGCAATCGCAACACGCTGTTGCTGACCACCCGAAAGCTGTGCGGGGAGTTTGTCGGCCTGGTTGGCCACTCCCACTCGTTCAAGTAGCTGCATGGCGAGCTCTTTGGCCTCGGCTGGGCGCATCTTCTTGACCTTGATCGGCCCGAGCGTGACGTTTTCCAAAATTGTCTTGTGCGCGAACAGGTTGAAGGACTGAAACACCATCCCGACCTCGGCGCGCAGTCGCGCGAGTTCCTTACCCTCCTCGGGAAGCGCCTCGCCATCGAGGGTGATCGTTCCATCGTCGATCGGCTCGAGCCGGTTGGTCGTTCGGCACAGCGTCGACGTCCCGGAACCGGAGGGGCCAATGACGACGACAACCACGCCGCGATGAACGGGGTG
>CAYVDF010000168.1:0-3958 GCA_964450475.1 uncultured Pseudactinotalea sp. | reverse complement strand
GAGGGATTCGTGCAATTGGAGGACAAGCTCGCGGGTCGGTGCGAGCACGAGAGCGCGCGGCTTCTTCGGCTGCGCCTTCGTGCGGTCAGCCATGAGGCGGGCGACGGTCGGCACGAGGAACGCAAAGGATTTTCCCGAGCCCGTGCGACCGCGGCCAAGCACGTCGCGGCCACCCAGGGAATCGGGCAGGGTCGCGGCCTGGATCGGTGTCGGGTCGGTGATGCCCTGAGAATTGAGGGCAACAATAAGGTTATGCGGCACGCCAAGGCGTGCAAAAGGAGAAGTCAGTGTACTGGCCTATCGGGAGGTGTCTCACCGGGGTGCCAAGGCTCGAACTAGGAGCAGAAGCGGCGTGATTCGCAGAATTTGACGTGACCTGCGCGCCGATGGCTCGAGGCGAGACTGGGCGAGCCAACTTCCCCACTCTAACATCGCTGCCCCATCTGCGGCCGAACTCACGTGGTGCGACTGGTCACCCCTCGTGCTGCCTGCAACGTCTTTGCGGCTACGCTTGATGCATGGCGAAACGCACCTCCCAGACAATGAAACCGGCGACCGCGGCTAAGAAACTCGGCATCTACCTCCCTGCAACCCCGGAGGAGTTTCGCGCCGAACCCATCTCGCGTGAGCAGTTGCGGGAGTGGGAAGCGAACCCGCCGCAGTGGCTCACCGATCTGCGAAGGAACGGGCCACACCCCAAGCAGGTCAGCGCTGCACGCCTGCGGATCTCCAACTCTGGTCTCGCCCGCGCAGGCATCACAGACCCGTTGACCTCGAAGGAGATCAGCGAGCTTCTCGCCGACAAGCCCGACTGGCTCGTCGCCGAGCAGGAGTCGTTCGCAGAGGTTCGCCGAGAGGAACGCCGCCTCGCCGCTGAGCGCCGCAACCCTGACGCGTCCACCAAATGAGGTAAGGCTAATCTCGCTAGCGCCCCGCCCATGCCTCAGGCTAGGTTCAAAGGGTGAGTCGCACCCAAAAGCTGTACGCAACGCTGATCCGCCGCAATAACGAGGCGGCCGGTGAACTTGATGCTGCCGAGCGCGAAACCATCGCCCGCAACGGTATGCGCCAAGTCCTCGCGCACACGCTGCAGTCCTCGGGTGATCAAACGGTTCGCGCCTCTACGGTGCTCCCCTGGCTTTTCCACGCGATCGGGGTACCGGCATACCTCACCGGACTCCTCGTCCCGATCCGTGAATCCGGCTCGATGCTCCCCCAAGCCTTCCTCACCCCGATCGTGCTGCGCTATCGCCAGCGCAAATGGATCTTCGTCACCGGCGCGATCATCCAAGCTCTCTCCGTCGGGGTTATGGCCGTCACAGCCGCCACGGGATCTGGTCTGTCTGCCGGGCTCATTATCCTCGCGGCCCTCACCGTGTTCTCACTTGGGCGCGCACTCGGCTCGATCACGTCGAAAGACGTCCAAGGTCGAACGATTCCCAAAGGCGAACGCGGCCAAATCAACGGAATTTCAACGACGGCGTCTGGTCTCGTGGTCATCACTCTCGGCCTTGCCATTCGCTACTTCGGGGGAACTGATCTCACCGGCCCCCAGATCGCATGGCTGCTCCTCACCGGAGCACTGCTCTGGCTCGGCGTCGCGTATGTGTACGCGCAGATCGATGAACCCGTCGATGAGGAGGACGCATCGGTGGCCAACGAGGTCGACCCGAGCGAACCGAACTGGCTTCGTAAGATGTTCATCACCTTGGGCACCGACGTCCCGTTCCGCCGCTTCGTCATCGCGCGTTCGCTCCTGCTCGTCTCTGCCCTGAGCCCTCCTTTCATCGTGACGCTCGCCGCCCAGTCCGGTCACGACACACTCTCTGGGCTTGGCGGCTACATCATCGCCTCGGGCATTGCCGCGCTCATCGGTGGTCGAGCGTTTGGGCGGATCGCCGACCGCTCCAGTCGCGGCCTCATGGCAATCGGCGCCGCCGTCGCCTCAGTCACGATCATCGTGCTCGTCATCCTCGTTGCACTGCCAAGCTTTGAGAACTGGTCCGTTTGGATCGGCGCGATCTACATCGCCGCGTACTTCATCCTCACCCTCATCCACACCGGTGTTCGGGTCGGGCGCAAAACATACGTCGTTGACATGGCCGAGGGCGACCAACGCACAACGTACGTCGCCGTCTCCAACTCTGCGATGGGCCTCATCCTGCTCCTCGTTGGCGGCCTAAGTTCGGCGCTCGCCGCCATCGACATTTCGTGGGCCCTGCTCTTCCTCGCAGCTCTCGGACTCCTTGGCGCCTACACCTCAATGCGCCTGCCCGACGTCTCGCACGCCTAGATCACATTTGCGCACACTTTAGTAGCCGACCTCTCACTTTGCCCGGCGTTTGCAGCACGATGCCTGCAATCTTGCAACTTTTAGGCTACAGTCAACTCCTTGCAACGGTTCTGGCGGGGGTTTGCGGGACTGTTCGAAAAACGGTGTAAACGTCGGGACTGTACGGGTAACGGTGTAAACGTCTCAACACGGCAAAGAGATTTGGCGGGAAAGAGTCGTTATGACCGACACACTAAACCTCGATCCACCGATGGGCTGGTCGAGGGGCTGGTGAACCTGGGTCGGGGGACTCAGGGCAGCGTCGTGAGTGCCAGGGCGCGCGGGAGTCGCCGGCTCGGACCGGCTTTTCCATGTGCCTTTCATCTGCTCGTGGTGGACGGGGAGGGCGTGTCTCAGATCGGAACAGGGCGATGGTGGAGGGCGTGGACTGCGACGTAGAACCGTTCCCACGCTTTTTGCCAGGGCCAGCGCAGTGATAGGTGGAGGTGTATGCGCCGGGCCCGGGTGGCTACCCGGGCGGGAACATGGACACGGGTGCGTCTGATCGTGCCCGTGGTGGCTTTGCGGGGGTGCTCATCGCCGGTGAGGGTAGCCACAGCCCGGGTGAGATTGAACGCGATCGTGGCCAACACCGTCCAGGCGGCGTTAGCGGTGAACTTCCCCGAGGGCATATTCGCCAGTGCAGAGTTCTTCAGATCCGCGTGAACATTCTCAATCACCGCGTGGGCCCGGTGGGCCTTGTCCGCAGCCACGGTATCGAAAGCTGTCTGTTCGGTGGTGGTGAAAAACGCATGGTGGCGCCACAAATCGAACAACGGGTCCTGCCCGGCTGCTTTCTTCTTGGGGTTCAGCTCTGGGATGCGCCGCACCCCAGACAACCCTGTTGCACGCTTCGCCTGTGGTTTGGAGGAGAACGCCGCGTAGGGCACCTCGGCCACCTGGGCGTTGGACACCCACGTGGAAGAGGCTTCATCGAAGATCGCGTTGGGATACTCGATTCCCTCCCACGCGTCATCGTCAATGGTGGCGATGGCGCGTTTGATCGCCGGGTCCATCCGCACCGTGATCGACACCTGTGCCCCGGCCCTGGCACAGGCGGCCACCAGGTCAGCGGAGTAGAACGCCGAATCGCAGCGGACCACGAGGGGGCGCCCGGCCAGGTGAGTGCACGAATCAGAGCCAGTACGTCCTGCACCAGGCGCACCACCCCGCGCGGTGAGCCGGCCGCGCCCCGGCGTAAACGTACCGCTGCGATGACGGGGGCGAACGTGGCGGAAGTGATCGTGCCGACCAGGGCATTGAGTCCTCGGACCTTCGTGTATCCGAAGGAAGCACCCTGCTTGGCGTGCCCGTGGACCTCGATGATGGTGTCGTCCACATCAACGAATACCGTGTCCGTATCCGAAGCCAATCCCAGCACAGGGGTGCAGGTCGACAACTCAATCAGGAACCGGCTGGCTACCGCGTCGAGTTGACGTACGGGTCTGCTGAGGGTTTGGTTGAGTCCAAGACCGCTTCGCTCGTAGGGGCGTAGCTCGAAGGATATTGATCATGCCGATGAAGTACAGCGAGGAGTTCAAGCGTGACGCTGTCGCGCTTGTGGAATCCGGTATCGCGCAGAAGACCGTGTGCAAAGACCTCGGGATCTCGAAATCCGCGCTCGGC
>CAYVDF010000167.1:0-3973 GCA_964450475.1 uncultured Pseudactinotalea sp. | reverse complement strand
GTTGACCTAATCTTCGCCGTCCTCATCGGCATCGCCCTCGCTGGGTTCTTTGCCCTTCGTGCGCTCTCTCGTGCGACAGGTGTCTCCCGCGAGGAAATCCCAGGGGATCAGATGCCCGGCGACGAACGCATTGCGCTCATTCGCATTCGCGGGCCGCTCTTCTTCGCCTCGGCTGACCGCATTCTTGAGGCGGTCACGAGCCAGCACGGCGTCTCTGTCGTGATCTTGCAGATGTCGCAGCTCGAGCTTGTCGACGCCACAGGTGCACACACCCTGAGCGAGATCATCACACACATGGAACGCCGCGGCATCACGGTGCTCGTCAAGGGGGTACTACCCTCCCACACGCACCTGTTCGCGCGCGTCGGCGTCACCGGCGCGCTGCGCCACCAGAACCACCTGTTCGCAGAACTTGGCCCCGCGCTCATTCACGCGCGTTCGCACATTGAGCGAGAAACACCGCGGTAAGAACGCCTAGGGAACCGTCACCGAGGAGACCAGCTCCTTACAGCCTCGGCGGATCTCCTTCTCTGCGCTCGCGTTCTCCCACTGGCAGTACACGTGGACTAATTCGCCAACGGAGAAGAACCAATACCCCTCGTAATCGTATCTGTCTAAGCGCAGATCCTGCTTAATCACGGGGTAGCCGTTGATCTCGGTCATCTCCGGCTCCGACAAGGGTTTGGCACCGATGTGATTGCGGTACTTCTCGAGGCGTTCCTCGACCGCTGTGAGGGGAACCGCCTCGCACTCATCAACGTAAGCGTTCCAGGCGACATTGTTGTAGTAGTTGACGCTGATGACATCGAGGGTGTTAGGCGGCAGCTTTTCTGAGGCGGCTACCCACACCCATTGCAGATCCTCAACTGGGTTGTCTTCGTAGTAGCTGCCGCTGACGTCAACGAACCCATCGGGAGTCTTCCACGTCACGCTGTTGAGATCAGTGCGCGGAAGGTGGAGTTCGCTATCGCTGCCTTGGGGCGCGCAATCGCGCAGCCCGGGGTGAAGCTGGGTTGGGATTTCGCGGGGTTCGGAACGTGGCGACCGTGTGGGGTCCTCGTCTCCGCTAAGGATTTGGCTCACCGCCCCGCACGAGGTTAGAAGGAGTGCAGCGGCAAAGCCGGCGATGGCTTTACGCCGCCGTGATGTTGCCATCTCGAACCTCGATGGGGAACTCTGAGAGCGCCTCAAGAGCCGGCCCGTTGAGAACATCGCCGGTGTAGGAATCAAACCGTGATCGGTGGCAGGGGCATTCGAGGATCTCAGGCCCATCGGCTACCGGCACGACCTTGCAGCCCTGGTGCGGGCAGATCGCGCTGAACGCCCTGAACTGGCCATCTGGGGTGTGGGCAATCATGATCGGAATTTCGCCGACAAGCACAGGCTTGACTTGCCCAGCAGGCACCTCTTCCGTGCGAGCAAGAACGGTGCCTGTATCGATCTGGTTGGCGCTATCACCTGCGCATGAGGCGAGAACAGCTCCTGCAGCAAGGCCCGCGCCTAGGCCAAGGACCTGGCGGCGGCAAGGTTGGAAAGTCACGATTCCATATTAACCGAGGCGCGCGGGACGGCGAGAAAGGTTGATCGTGCAGCGGTCAACGCGAGCAAACGGCACGAGATTCGTAACTTCCAAGTCGGCGCCCCACTCTTCGAGCGCACCCTTCATCACGCCGAGGTGCACGGCACACACGGGGTGAAGGTCAACGGTGCCAACCTCCTCGATGTCGCGGGCCTTGACATCATCGAGAAACGGGCATGCCTTGACGCAGATTTGCTGAGCGCTTGGCTTGTCGGATTCGAACCCCATGTCGTTGAGGAGTGTGTTGAGCCGATGGACGTCACGATCCAAGCCGCGCGGGGTTCGACCGACCTCTAACTCCTTAGCCTGGTCACTCCCCCACTTGCGGCCGATTGCCTTCGCGCGCTCGAGGCCATCGGGGTCTGCTTCAAGATCACCAAGGAAGAGCCGCACGAGGGTTTCCGTGTGGCGCATCTGGGATGGAACAACCCGGGCGACCGCGCGATAACGGATCGCGGGGCGACCAACGGGACGCTCGCCGTCATTGCTCTCCTCAATCTCAATGAGTCCGTCACTCAGGAGTGAATCGAGGTGGAAACGCACGGTGTTTCCGTGGACGCGTAGTTTGCGCGCGATCTGAGAAACGGTGCGCGGCTCGGGCGCGGTTCGCAGGATTTCCAGTACTTGGTGGCGTCGGCCCATCTTGGTTTTCATGGTGTCAATTTTATCCAAAAAAATTTTGGACAATTCACAGGATCGGCAGTTTCACGCACCTTGAGCGCAACGAGTTTTCCTCCGGAGTCCGAATCTTAGGACCTACGGCCCGAGTTTGGGCAGTCGCGGGTGACTTACTTGAAAAACACCCACGAAATAGGACGTTTGACCCGCGATATGGGCGCTGGCCTGCGAGAACATTGACCCAGGTGCAAACACCAACTACTAGAAAAATTAGGAATACACCATGACTACTGAAGTGGAAACCCGTAGCCAGCCCTACGTGGTTCAGGAAGATATCGTTAAGAGCAGCGCGCTGCGCAAGGTTCTCGCGGTGGCGCGTATCGTCATCGGATTCGGGTTCCTCTGGCCGTTCCTCGACAAGCTGTTCGGCTTGTACTACACCACCGTGCCTGACGCAGCCTGGATTAACGGCGGCGCCCCAGCGCAGGGCTACATTGGCAGAATCGAAGGCCCGTTCGCGGGTTTCTTTCAGATCTTCAACAACTCATTCGGTGACTGGTTCTTCATGATCGGCCTCGCCGGTATCGGGATCGCAATGATCTTCGGCGCCGGTCTGCGGATCGCCGCTATTGGTGGAACGATCCTCATGCTGTTCATGTACCTCGCGGCTCTGCCTGGCCCCACGACTTTTGTGGACGGCGAGATGATCCGCGGCGCAACGAACCCGATCACCGACTCGCACTGGTACGAAGCACTTCTCTTGATCATCCCCGCAATGACACTAGCCGGGGACACTTGGGGCCTTGGAAAGTGGTGGGCATCCCTGCCCGTCGTTCAGAAGAACCCATGGCTCCGCTAGGAGTAACGTTGCCCTAGCAACATCAAACGGGACCCGATCGATCGGGTCCCGTTTTCTTATTGTTTCTGTGACGGCGTGGGGTCTCCTCCGCGCTTAATAGGACTCGCGCTCGGTGTCTGTGCCAGCGCCAAATTGCGCCGCGAGGGCTTCAGACCCGCGGGCGAGCATGGCAACGTCTGCTCCGACGAGAACGAACGAGGCACCGGCATCCATGTAGTCGCGGGCGACCTGCGGATCGAAGGCGTTGACGCCAACGTGTTTACCGGCCGCCTTGGCGACCTCGAAGGTGCTCCTGACGTTGGCGACAACATCGGGGTGGGACTGCTGCCCGATGAGCCCTATCGATGCGGCAAGGTCAGATGGGCCGACGAACAGGCCATCGACACCCTCAACGGCAGCGATTTCGGCCGCGTTTTTGACGCCTTGCACTGTTTCGATCTGCACGAACAGCGAGACGTGATTCGAGGCGTTCTGCAGATAGTTTTCGACGCGGTTCCATCGCCCTGAGCGGGCGAGCGCCGAGCCGACACCCCGAATCCCCTTCGGCGGGTAGTGCATTGCCGCAACGGCGGCCTGCGCCTCCTCGGCTGTGGAAACCATCGGCACGAGAATGTTTTGCGCGCCCGTATCCAACACCTGTTTGATAATGACGTGATCGTTGATCGGAACACGCACCATCGCCGTCGTCGGGTATGCCGCAATCGCCTGGAGTTGAGCCGTAACCGATTCGAGAGAGTTCGGCGAGTGCTCCATGTCGATGAGGGTCCAGTCGATGCCGGAGCCTGCAACGATCTCGGCCATGAGAGCAGAGCTCGAGCACACCCAGATTCCCGCGAGCGGGCGCGTGGCCTCGCTCAGTTGCGCGGCCAGGGTCATTCGAAGCGGCATGAGATAGTTCCCATCGGTCCGTAATCGCA
>CAYVDF010000166.1:0-3987 GCA_964450475.1 uncultured Pseudactinotalea sp. | reverse complement strand
GGCCGTGTTGAAGTGCCACCTCTACATCGTTGGTGACGACAACGCCTTTGCCGGCAGCGAGGCCGTCGTCCTTAACCACGTAGGGTGCGCCGAATGTGTCGAAGGAATCACGAAGGTCGGTCTCACGGGTGCAGACGCGGGCCTCGGCGGTGGGCACACCGGCGGCGGTCATGATCTCCTTGGCGAATGCCTTCGATCCTTCGAGCCTGGCGGCGGCCTTGTCAGGGCCGAACACGGGGATTCCGCGGGCGCGCACCTCGTCTGCGACACCGGCGACGAGGGTGGCTTCGGTGCCGATGACGACGAGATCGACGGTGATTGTCTGCGCGAGATCGGCGACGGCGGCTGGCGAGAGCGGATCGACGTCGTGGAGCCGAGCGTGCTCCGCGATACCCGGGTTGCCAGGAGCCGCGTGGAGTGCGGTGACACCCGGATCGAGGGCCAACGTGTGAACTAATGCGTGCTCCCGTGCTCCGGAGCCAACGACCAAGATCTTCACAGAAGTTCAGCCTACCTGGGATTTGGGGGCTCACACGCCCGTGCCCGCCACATTCATATGCGGCGGGCACGGTTGCGGTGGACGCGCGTGATCAGCGCATGTACTGCTCGTATGCGCGGGCCATGAGGAATTCTTCGAAGGGCTCACCGAGGGTGTTGGTGAAGATCTCAGCCGCGTCGCGGATCCGCGATTCTGGCCAGTCGTGGGCATCGACCTCTGCTGCGACGATCCGCTCAACGAGCGAGCGAGTTACAGGCATGCCTTCTTCAAGAACCTTTTCGGTTGCGATCCACTGCCACACCTGGGCGCGGCAGATCTCGGCGGCGGAGGCATCCTCGTACACGCCGTTGATGAGCACGTTGCCGTTCCCATCGAGCCACGACGCAAGGTATTGCAGCGCGAGGGAGATGTTCGAGCGCAGACCCTCAAATGTGGCGTGGTCGCCGAGCTTGGAGAAGTCCGTCATGTCGCGGTGCAGCTGCTCCCAATCCTTGACCGGGCGGGTCGGGCGTGAGAGCTGGTGCCCGCGGCCTTCCAGGGCGGTTTCGAACGGGCGGCGCGCCATCGGGACGACGCTCGTGGCGGCAACCCAGGAACCGTCGACGCCGGCTTCGACTTCGCCGACCTTCTCGGCGGTGACCTTGCTGAGCACGCGGGTGTTATCCCAGTTCGCACCGTCGGCGGTGTAGCCACACAGCGATCCGATCGCGTGGGTGCCGCGGCGGTGTGCGACGTCGATGAGCTGGGTGCTGAGCGAGCGCATGAACGGGGTCGTCATGGTGATCTCGGAGGCGTCGGGCAGGTTGAAGTCCTGGCCGCGCAGTGCCTTGAGGATGGAGAACAGGAAGTCCCAGCGTCCAGCGGTCAGGCCTGCAGCATGGTGGCGTAGTTCGTAGAGGATCTCTTCCATCGCGAGAGCACCGGGGAGGGTCTCCACGAGGACTGCGGCGCGGGCACTTCCGCGCGGGATCGCATATCCGTCTTCGAGGTGCGTCAGCAGGGCGTTCCACCAGCGTGCTTGCTCGGGGGTTTCCAGCTTCGCAAGGTACAGGTAAGGGCCTACGCCGCGGTCAACGAGGGTGCGGGCGCTGTGGTGGAAGAACAGGACGGTATCGACGATCGCCGCCGACACCTGCTCACCGTCAACCTCAATGCGGGGCTCGGTGATGTGCAGGCCGCGGGGGCGCATGATCATCGTCGGCTGATCCTTGGTGTAGCCGCGGGCGTAGTCGACCATTGCGGCCTGGCCACGCAGGAGGTTCTCCCACGTCGGGCTCATCGAGTCTTCGAGGTCCGCCACCCACACATCGGCGCCGCTGGCGCGCGCCGCACTTGCCGACTCCGGGCCGGCCGGCAGGCACAGTTCAACGTAGCGGCGGGTCAGGCCGCGAGCGGGAGCAGCGACCTGCCAGCGTCCGCTCCGGATGTTCTCTGAGGAGGTGACGGGTGGCTCAAGGTTGAGTTCACCAGCACGAGGAGGAATGGAGGGTGAGAACTTCCGGTGAATATCGGTGATCACATCCCAGACCTGTTCGGTGAGCAGCACGCGGGTGAGATCCATAAGTTCGGGCGTGAGCCGCTCGCGCCCGGCCAGTACTGGGGATTCGGGCCCCGTGGCACCGGGGCGCAGGTAGGTGGTCATGAGAGTGTTCCTTTTTCTGGTTTAGCCCGAGGCCTTCTGGGGCTATGACTTATAACCATGCAGGAACAAAAAAGCAGTTTATAGAGGGAAAGCAGCTAAAGAATCGCACTTCTTTAGATATTATGAAATTTATGACCCAGGCCACAGAATTTGATGACGCGCGCACGATCCTCACGATCGGACGTCGCATCCGCCATGCCCGCACAGGTGCCGGGCTCACCCTTGATGGGCTCGCAGAGAAGACCGGGATCGCGCCCTCGCAGCTCTCCCTCATCGAGAACGGGCACCGCGAGCCAAAGCTCACGCTGCTCACCCAACTCGCTGCAGCGTTAGAGATTGATGTTGCCGATCTCCTCAAGCCCGCTGCCCCGAGTAAACGTGATGCGCTAGAGATCCGCCTTGATTCGATGCAGCGCTCGCAGATGTACCAGGCGCTGAAGTTGCCAACGATCAAACCGAGCAAGCGGCTCCCGATCGATGCGCTCGAGGCGCTCGTTGGTCTGCACACCGAGCTCGCCCGCAGATCCTCGGAAGCCTCAGCGACGCCAGCGGAAGCGCGCCGAGCGAACACTGAGTTGCGGCGCACGATGCGTTCGACGAATAACTACCTCACGCACATTGAAGACGCGGCCGAGGAACTCATGGCAGCCGTCGGGTACACGAACGGTCCGCTCACGCACCGCACGGTTCAGCAGATTGTTGAGCACCTCGGTTTCACGCTGCACCACGCGACGGACCTTCCCTCTTCCACCCGCTCGGTCACCGACCTAGAGAACAAACGGATCTACCTTCCGCCCCAGTCGATCCCCGGCGGGCACGGCCTGCGTTCGCTCGCGCTGCAGGCAATTGCGCACCGCGTGCTCGGGCACACGCACCCCGAGAGCTACGGCAACTTCTTGCGCCAGCGTACGGAGATCACCTACTTTGCGGCTGCGTGCCTCATGCCGCGTAAGCAGGCGGTCGACTTCCTCACCACGGCGAAGAACAACCGCGACCTCGCGGTGGAAGATTTTCGTGACGCCTTTGGCGTGACCCACGAGAGTGCTGCGCACCGGTTCACGAACCTCGCAACCGAGCACCTCGGGATCCTCACTCACTTCCTGCGGGTGCGGGCCGATGGCACGCTGCTGAAGGGGTATGAGAACGACAACGTCAACTTCCCCACCGATGTTACGGGTGCGATCGAAGGCCAAATCGTGTGCCGCAACTGGACCTCGCTCACGGTGTTCACCGATCATCAGGGTGCGGGCGAGTTCCACCAATACACCGACACCCCGACCGGCACGTTCTGGTGCTCAGCGCAGACGGGGCGGGCAACCGACGGAGATTTCTCCATCACACTCGGCGTGCCGTATTCGCACGCCAAGTGGTTCCGCGGGCGCGATACGACGAGCCGCAGCGTCTCCACGTGCCCGGATCCGGCATGCTGCCGAGAACCCGACCCAGCGCTCGCCGAACGCTGGCGCGCCGCTGCGTGGCCGAGCGCGAAACTCCACACGCACATCCTCTCAGCGCTGCCCTCGGGAACCTTCCCTGGGGTTGACGATGGCGAGGTGTACGAGTTTTTGGCGCGCCACTCTGGCGACTAAGACAGGGGCCGAGTCAGTCGAGGAGGTCGTGGCGAACGATGGTCGCCTCACGGTCAGGGCCGACCCCGATAGAGGACATGCGGCATCCGCTCATCTCCTCCAGCGCGAGCACGTAGTTCCGCGCGTTTTCGGGCAGGTCCTCGAACTCACGCACGCCGGAGATATCCTCGGTCCAGCCGGGCAGGTATTCATAGATCGGCTTCGCGTGGTGATACGCGCTCTGGTCAACGGGCATCTCATCGTGACGCACGCCGTCG
>CAYVDF010000165.1:0-4004 GCA_964450475.1 uncultured Pseudactinotalea sp. | reverse complement strand
GTAGCGCTCCATGCCGGCGACCATGAGGAGCTGTTTAAACAACTGTGGTGACTGCGGCAGGGCGTACCACGAGCCCGGGCTCAGGCGCGCAGGCACGAGGAAGTCTCGCGCACCCTCGGGAGTCGACCGGGTAAGTGTCGGGGTTTCAATCTCAACGAAACCTTCGTCGTCCAACACCTCGCGTGCCGCCTTGTTAACCTTCGCACGCAGACGTAAAGCCTTGGCTGGATCGGGGCGGCGCAGGTCGAGGTAGCGATAGCGGAGACGGACTTCTTCGCCGACGTCCACGCGCTCGTTCAGCGCGGTCGAGACCTGGAACGGCAGTGCCGCGGAGGTGTTGAGAACCTCCACTTCGGTCGTGATGACTTCAATCTCACCCGTGGCAAGGTTCGGGTTAGCGTTCCCCTCAGGGCGTGCCGCGACTTCACCGGTAATCTTCAGCACGTATTCACTGCGGAGCGAGTGTGCGACATGCTCATCGTGGATGACGATCTGGGCGATGCCCGAGGCATCCCGCAGGTCGATGAAGGCTACTCCCCCGTGGTCTCGGCGCCGGTCCACCCAGCCGGCAAGGGTGACTGTAGTTCCGATGTCGCTGGCTCGAAGTGATCCAGCGGAGCGGGTGCGATACACGGGGGTTCCTCCTGGCACAAAAATAAAGTGGTCGATAGACCAATGTCCTATCCTACGACCATTCGGAAACGAATTGAACGTTCCTAACGCCGTGCGGATGACTTTTGAGACGTGATCTTGGTCAAGGCAGCTCGATATGTCGAGCCGAGGTCGAGAACGGAATGAACGGGGGCAAGGACGGCCGTATCGACGATCCTTCCGATCTCGCCAGACACCTCGGTTACGGCGCGGCGGCGGTAGCGGTTCGTGGAAATGCGAACGGAGATCGTTGAGATGAGCATGACGAGGAGGGTGATGGCCACGGCAATGATCCCAACAAGCACGGACCACCGCAGCGCAGGCAATGGCGGGTAGCCGTCGCCTCCAGGGACGGCGTCAATAGCCGGTGGCAGCGTGAGTTTGAAGTAGCGGGCAAGAATCTCAACGCCAAACACAAGGGCTGCGCCAACGAGTAGTCCTAGGCCGAGCCATTGGAGGACTCCGACGAAGCGGAGCCACGCACCTATCGGCGGGGTCGTCACGTGTGGTTGGTACGTGTCGAGGCGATGTGAGAGGTCTGCGGTGCTGTCGTCAACAGTGGTGCGCAAGGCCTGGTACCACGCCCCCGGGCCGGCGAAGGCGGTACGCAACTTTGCGATTGGTTCACCTAAGAAGCCCGTCGACAGGGTTGGCAGCGGCGGAGTGCCTGCCATCTTTCTCATCGCACGCAGCGGGGGCCACCCAACCCGGGACTTGATGCTATGCCTGTAGCGCGCCGCAGTGGCGTTGGCGTATGAGCGTACTTGAGCTGCTCCGAGCACGTCGGCGTGGAAGGCCTTTTCGATTCCTTCAACTTGCTTTTTGGAGTCAGAGAACGGATGGTCACGTTCGAGATCGCGGGCGAGGGTGACAGCATCCGCGCGGGCTCGCAAGAATTGATCATGTTTGGCGCTGGCGCGCTTCTTTAACCGTTCAATGAGTTCTGGGACGCCAGTTCCGTTGGCGATCGATACAGCAAAAACGGGTGAATCGACGCCTGCTGAGGACAACAAGCGCTTCAGGTCAGCCAAAGCGCCATTGGCCTCTTCGCGAGTGAGGCGGTCGACTTGGTTAAGGATTATTTCCATGACCGGAGCGTGGGCTGCATATGGGCGCAGGTACTCATCATGAATGCGGGAGTCGGCGTACTTCTCGGGGTCCACCACCCAGATAATGACGTCGACGGCCGCAATGAATCGGCGCGCGAGTTCCCGGTTGTGGTCACTGATCGAATCGATATCGGGCAAATCAATGATGATGACCTGCCCAAGGTCTGGTCCCGCTTCGCCAACTGTGTAGCGTTGACTCACCTGGAGCCAATCAAGAAGTGCACCAACCCCGGCTTCGGGTTCGCCAAAGATTGCGGCCATTGGCGCAGTTGTCGTCGGTCGTTTGACGCCGACCTTCGCCGCAGTACTCCCCGTGAGGGCGTTAAAGAGTGAGGACTTGCCGGCGCCGGTCGTTCCAGCAATGCCGATGACGAGGGTCGCGGGCGCGTAGCTCTGACGTGCGGAGAGGCGGTCGCGCAAGCCTGAGAGTCGGCTGAGCTCGGCTTCGACGTCTACCCCGGGGTGCTCGGCAAGACCCTCGAAACTTGCCGTGAGGTCGTTGATCTCTTCGAGGAGCTCCTTCATCGAACCTCCGCGAGTTTTGCGGCCACGGCCAACCGTGCCGCGCCGAGGTCGGGCTCGGGGATCTCGGGCAACACCTCGGTGAACCGCTCGGCTTCACGAGAAAACAATTTTTGGGTTCGGGCGAGCAGCTCATCTTGGGCCGCAGCGGCGAGTTCGCGCATGCCATGTTCGCCAAAGATTGCTTCCAAGACTCGCTGTGCGAGCACCGCTGTTCCACCAGCGATAGCGACCTCAGCACCAAGGAGCCCACCTGTCGAGGCGAACGCGAGAATCATCAACGCAAGCCCGACGGCGTTCACCCCGTAAGCAGCCATCCGTGCCCCAGTGCGTTTCGAGCTGCCGTGCTCCCGAACTAGCTCGAGAATCCCCGCCTGCCATTCGCGCATCTCTTCATTGGCTTCGGCCTCGAGCGCGTCGGAGGGAAGGGCAAGATCGCCTCGGAGTAGAGGCTTGCCCGCGGGGTGCCGTTCCCATTCGCTCCACGTGTTTCGAGTTGCCGTGGCTACAGCAGAGGTCAAGAGCTCGACGAAACCGCGACCGAGTTCGACCTGGACGTTAGTTTCCATTGGTCGACGCCACAGGCGCGAAATCCGGTCGCGAATCTTACTCACGCCGGACTCTAACCGGCGTAGGTACTCCCCCGTTCCCAGGAATTCGTGCCATTGCCGCAGGACTTCGCCGCGGAGCAGTTCGCCGCTGGCGAGGGCCTTGCTTACCTCTTCGGTGGTGAAGTGCTTACGAACAATCGCCGCGAGCGATTCGGCTTCTGCGCGCTGCAGTTGCAGGTTGTCATCAACTTTTTCGACGACGTTGAGAATATTTTCTGTCGCGCCCACGGCTGTTTGGCGGATGAGTTCGTCGCGAGTGTCAGCGGAGGAGAATTGTGCAAGCCAGTTCTTGATTGGCGCTAGCTCTGCCGCGGAGACTTTTGGTTCCACGTCCCCTGGTTTCTCATCAATCACGAACACAGGCGTGCCACCTAGGCCATGAGCAGCGAGGAGCGATTCCAGGTCGCCTCGGACTTCGTCGACATGGGCTGAACTCGTGCGTCCGAGCACGAGCATTATTACGGCGTTACGTTCGCGGGCCGCTTTAATGTACTCCCACGGCACTGCGTCGGCGTACCGCATCGCGGTGGTCGCGAAGATCCAGGCGTCGGCCACATCAAAGAGTTCGCGCGCGCGTTCGCGGTTCGACGCTTCGAGCGAATCAATATCGGGGGCATCGATGATCGCAAGCCCTGCGGGAATCGCCTCTGACGTACGAATCTGAATCGTAGGTTCGCTCGGTTGGGTGTCCCGAGCGTGAGCACGCGTCGCGTCTTTGACCCATCCCGGCAGGATCGAAGAGGTATGAAACCACTCCGCATCGGCAGGGTTGTGCACAAGAAGCGGCAGCCGAGTCGTTGGGCGGATCGCAGAGGCAGCAGAAACCTCCTCGCCAACGAGCGCGTTGACGAGAGTCGATTTCCCAGCGCCGGTCGAGCCACCAACAACAATAAGGATCGGGGCATCCCACTGCTCGAACCTCGGAATAAGGTAGTCGTGCAGCTGCGCAATGATCGCCCCGAGATCCTTTCGCGCAGCGTCCACGCCGGGAAGCTCCAGGGGCAGCGCCACCTTTCGCAGCTCTGCCTCTAGGGCCAAAAGTTCTGAACGCACATACCGATCATGCCGCAGATCGACCCACCTTTGCACGCACCTAGGGTGAGCAGAAGCA
>CAYVDF010000164.1:0-4056 GCA_964450475.1 uncultured Pseudactinotalea sp. | reverse complement strand
GTGCTTCATGTACTCCTTTTTGCCGCCCAACCCACCTGCCTCCGGGTAGCCACCCGCGATGACCTTGCCAAACGCCGTCAAGTCGGGCATGACCCCGAGAACTCCCTGAGCGCCGTACTTGTTCGCTAATCCGCGGGTACCGCGGATGAACTCCTCGGTGACCGGGCGAGTACCGCTCTCTGGGCCGAGGGGATCGATCATGATGGCTGCAGTGCCGCCGCGGAAGCGCTTGGCTTTGAGCTTGCGCTCGAGCGCATCGAGGTCGCCGGGGAAGAACTCGTCCGTGTAACGAAAGACAGCACGCGGAACCCCGTGAGCGAGGAGGGCCTTGCTCCCTGCCGCGCGGATGCCATACGCGAGTTGGTCGGACCACCCGTGGTAAGCGCCGCCCATTTTCAGCACGTGCTTCTTTCCGGTCGCTAGGCGAGCAACGCGAGTGGCTGCCATGCACGCCTCCGTCCCGCTGCCAAGAGCGCGGAACATGTCGACCGAGGGAATGAGATCGCGGATGAGCTGCGCGATCTTCATCTCGTACTCATGGAACAGGCCGGTGGAGGGGCCACAATTCTCGAGCAGTTCGAAGACTTTTTCACGAACGCTATCTGGGTTGGATCCAAGTACGGTGGGGCCGCCGGCTTGGAGGAAATCGTAGTACTCATTGCCGTCAAGGTCTGTGAGCTTGGCGCCGTTCGCCTCGGTGAAAACCAATGGGAACGGGTGGTTGAACGCGAGGTTGTGTTGCACCCCGCCGGGGATGACTTCCACTGCGTGGGAGATCATCTCCTTCGACTTCTTGCAGCGTTCGTCGAAATACTCCCGCTCGTAGCGTTCGAGCGCTTCGTGGCTGATGGAGTAGATGGGCTGCTGGATAAGACGGTCTAAGGCCTCAATGATGACCGGCGCGTCCGGTCGATTGATGCCCGCGACATCCTCCACTCGCCTTCGAGTAATTATTCACCTACCGTGTGAACTGTTTCACGTTACGTGTGCCTATGCGGCCTGCAAAAGAAATCCTGCGCCGGTGAATGGCGTGGCTACCAGCCGACCCCGCCAACTACGGGGCGATAGCCGGCATGCCCTGGCAATGCTTCAGGATCAATACGGATCATGCGCTCGGCCGCTCCCTCGGCGAGCCAGACTCCGTAGAAGGAGTCGATGTCTGAGGTCAGCGTGCCCGGCATGATCGAGCCGGTGGCCGGACCCAGAAATTCTGGTGACGCGCCATCGACCGAGATGCGAAACGCGCCAACGCGAGGTGACCCATCGCCGTCATCAATATTTGCGGTGACGAGCACGCTGGCGCCGTCGTAGGACACTGCGGCCGAGAGCGGCGCCGAGATTTGATCGAGGGCAAGTGCGCGCCGCAGACCGGTGAGCGGGTTCCACAGCGTGAGCGCGGTGATGGGCATGTGGCCGACGTCGGTCTGCCCGGGCGCGTACTCGGCCCGCAGAAGGGAGGCGTCGGCGGTGAAAGAAATTATTTTTTGCCCCTCGCGCATCGCATCGGTCGCAACGAAGGCGCCGCTGTGCGCGCGATAGACGGTCACGTCGTCGGTATGAATGGCGACGAGGTCGTCATCGCGGTTGCGAGAAATAAATTTAAGGTGCGGCACCTGCGCGATGAGCGCGGGCTCAGCACCCGGGCGAAGACGGCCGATCGGCAGGAGCGAGACCGCAACTCCGGATCCGGGTACGGCGCGGGCGACGACAGCGGTGCCGTCGCCGCCGACGAGCACCTGCGTGCCAGGTCGTGGGCGAAGGCGCAGCGGGCGCTCTTGCCGGCCGCGCGGGGAGGTGGCAAATGGGCGGCGCCATAGTTCGTTCGTCGTGCGGTCGAACCACCAGACCCATTGCCCATCGGGGGTGATGAGAGGATCGCGGATGCGGCCATCGGTCGTGCGGATAAGTTCTCCGGTGCCCAGATCCCACGAGTAAACGTGGAGTTCTCCGTCGAGGGGAATGAGCACAATCGCGGTATCGGGCACATCGCGCGCAAAAACAATGGCTCGCGCTGACTTACCCTGCGCCGTCACAACTACTCCTTGCGGCGGGATGAGGCGAGTGCGCGGCTGATCGTGACAACAAGAATGAGGGCAGCGGCCACGAGAACGCCAATGATGACCCACGTGCTCGCTGCAAGGCCGGTGCTCTCTGCGGTGGCGGCGGCGTCGCCCTCGGCCTCGTAATCGTCGTAGCTCGACGTCGTGGATTGCCCGGCGGTGGGAATCTCCGGGTGAGCGTTCGGGTCGGCAGATGCAGTGAAGTAGAAGACACCGGAAATCGGGTGGCCATCCGCGGAGACCGCTCGCCACGTGACCTTATATAACCCTTCAGGGCGGTTCTCGCCGAGCGCCTGTGTAATCGTTGGGCCCTTGATATCGACGGGGCCTTCGCTCACGAGGTCGTTCCCTTCACCATGGGTGATGATGACTTCGGTGCCAAGGTTCGTGATGTCCTCGTTGAACGTGAGTGACACCGAATCAGGTGCCTCCTCCAACTGGGTGCCGTTTGCCGGAACGGTTTCGAGCAGCACGCTGTGAGCCTGAGCCGTTGTGGCAAGCCCAAGGCTGAGGGCGAGCGCAGCAACAACTGCGAGTCCACGTGAGACGAACGAGCCAACGCGTCGAGAAGTCATGCCTTAAGAATACGTGCGCGGCCCGAAACGTGCCGAGAACGTGGGCTGGCACACAACTTTCGCTTCAATGTATACATATCTCGATAAAGCTCTACCAATAGCTCGTCATTTGCGCAGTTTATGTATACGCTAATAGTGGATTAGGTTAATCGAAAGGATCCGTGATGATCTCCCATCCCTTGCGTACGTATCGCAGTGAAGAAGACCTCCCCAGGCAGGAGCAGCTCGCTTACAAGCTCGCCGAACTAGCCGTTGATCCCGTACCACTCGATGACGACGTGGTGGACATGATCATTAACCGCATCATCGACAACGCTTCCGTTGCGATGGCATCGGTGACGCGTGCGCCGGTCGTTGCCGCGCGTGCGCAGGCTCTCGATCACCCATACACCCCAGGCGCCTCGGTGTTCGGTGTCGCCGACTCGGTGAGCCCGGAATGGGCTGCGTGGGCCAACGGTGTTGCCGTGCGTGAGCTCGACTACCACGACACCTTCCTAGCCGCTGACTACTCTCACCCTGGCGACAACATCCCACCGCTCCTCGCTGTGGCTCAGCACCTTGGACGTTCCGGTGCCGAGCTCGCCGCTGGGCTCGCGACCGCGTACGAGATTCATGTCGCCCTGGTGAAGGCGATCTGCCTGCATGAGCACAAGATTGACCACGTCGCCCACCTTGCCCCAGCGGCGGCTGCCGGTATCGGCACAATGCTGGGACTCGACGTCGAAACAATTTTCCAGGCCATTGGCCAGGCGCTGCACACATCGACGGCAACGCGTCAGTCGCGTAAGGGTCAAATCTCCACGTGGAAGGCATACGCCCCGGCGTTTGCTGCGAAGATCGCGATTGAGTCGGTTGACCGCGCGATGCGTGGCCAGACCTCGCCTGAGCCGATTTACGAAGGCGAAGACGGCGTCATCGCGTGGCTGCTGTCCGGCCCAGAGGCGCGTTACACCGTGGAACTGCCCGCCAAGGGAAGCCCGAAGCGCGGCATCATGGAGACCTACACGAAGGAGCACTCCGCGGAGTACCAGTCGCAGGCGCTCATTGACCTCGCGCGCAAGCTGCACAACGAGCACCCCGAAGTGGCCGACGCATCGAAGGTGGAGTCGATCGTCCTACACACATCGCACCACACGCACTACGTGATCGGTTCGGGCGCGAACGACCCGCAGAAGTACGACCCCAAGGCATCCCGCGAGACCCTCGACCACTCGATCCCGTACATCTTCGCCGTGGCCCTGCAGGACGGCGGCTGGCACCACGTCGACTCCTACACTCCCGAGCGCGCCGGCCGCGCCGACACGGTGGAGCTGTGGAACAAGATCACCACGGCCGAGGACGCCGAGTGGACCCGCCGCTACCACTCGGAAGACCCCGATGAGAAGGCCTTCGGCGGGCGCGTCGAGATCGAGCTGGAGGAC
>CAYVDF010000163.1:939-4064 GCA_964450475.1 uncultured Pseudactinotalea sp. | reverse complement strand
GTCGTTACCAACATCGACAGGATCGATGTGCTGATACAGGTCGGGATCAACTCGGATCGCTGAGGCGTGCAGGCCCGCCTTGTGCGCGAACGCGCTCGCTCCGACGTAAGGCTGGCGCACGAACGGTGCAATGTTCGTGATCTCGGCGATGGCGTGCGAGATTCGCGTGGACTCCGCGAGCCGCCCTTCGGGCAGCAACTGCCGGCCGGTTTTAAGCTCGAGGTTGGCCACAACCGTGAGGAGGTTGGCATTGCCGGTTCGCTCCCCGTAGCCGTTGATGCAGCCTTGGATGTGCTCGACTCCGGCCTCGACGGCGGCCATCGAGTTGGCGACGGCGCAGCCGGTGTCGTTGTGGGCGTGGATCCCAAGGCGGCCCTCGGTTTGAGCGCGGACCTCGGCCACGATGTCGGTGACCGAGTTCGGGAGCATCCCTCCGTTCGTATCACATAGGACGGCGGTCACTGCCCCCGCGTCGAGGGCAGTTTGCACGGTGCGCATGCCGTAGGAGGGGTCGTAGCGGTAGCCGTCGAAGAAGTGCTCCAAGTCGACGATCACCTCTCGGCCCTCGCCGCGCAGGTAGGCAACCGTATCGGCGATCATCGCAAGGTTCTCCTCCGCGCTCGTGCGCAGTGCCCGCTCGACGTGGCGAATGTCGGACTTGGCGACTAGCGTGATGACCGGTGCCTCCGAGTCCAGGAGCGCCCGCACCTGGGGGTCGTTGTGTGCGGTGGTGCCGGGCTTGCGGGTGGCTCCGAACGCGGCAAGCCGAGCGTTCGACAGTTCGAGCTCCTTAGTCGCGCGGGCGAAGAACTCGGTGTCCCGCGGGATCGCCCCGGGCCACCCGCCCTCGATGTACCCGACGCCGAGTTCGTCGAGGAGCGGTGCGATGGCGAGCTTGTCGGAAACCGACAGGTTCATGCCCTCTTGCTGCGCGCCGTCACGCAATGTCGTGTCGTACACCTGCACTGCCCCCGCCGCCCCCGGTGTGGGGGCAGCGGGCGATAGGTGGGCCTGACCAGTGGCCTCGATCATCAAACAGTCCTTTCCTTCGCGGCGACATCACTTGGTCTTCGTGGTTCTCCTCGTTGGCTGGGTGTGGCCGCTGCTGAGAACCCATCTGCCTGGTGGGTGTTCAGGCAACAAAAAACCTCCCGGGTGGGGAGGTTGGCGCGTTCGATCGGTGTATCGAACGCGCTACACAATAATGAGGACGAAGTGAGTCATGCATCACAGTATGGCACAGCTCATGGGCGCAGCCCAACGTGCGCCCACGATAGTCCCACTCTGTGGAACGGCTCAGGCGAGTTGGCGCATCCAGCCGAAGGTGTCCTCGGCGCGGCCGTACTGGATCGCGGTGATCGAGTCGTAGAGGCTCTGGGTGACTTCGCCGGCCTGGCCGCCGTTGATCTCTAGGTTGAAGTCGCTGCCCTGCAGGCGTCCGATCGGCGTGACGACCGCGGCGGTGCCGCAGGCGAAGGCCTCAACGAACTCGCCGCTGCCGACCTTCTCGCGCACCTCATCAAGGGTGATGCCCCGTTCGTGGACCTCCCGGCCTTCGGCGCGGGCAAATTCGATGATCGACGAGCGCGTGATGCCCTCAAGAATCGACCCAGAAAGTTCCGGTGTGTGCAGCGAGCCGTCGGAACCAACGAAGAACACGTTCATCCCGCCGAGTTCCTCGATCTTTGTGCCGGTGGCAGCATCGAGGAAGCACACCTGATCGCAGCCCTTTTCAGCAGCGCGCTGCTGGGGCAGGAGGCTCGCGGCGTAGTTCCCGCCGAACTTCGCAGCTCCGGTTCCGCCGGGACCGGCGCGATTGTAGTCGCGCTCGACCCAGATCGATACGGGCGTGAAACCTGAGGCGAAGTACGGGCCGACGGGTGAAGCGATGACGATGTATTCCACCTTGTGCGAGGCGCGCACGCCGATGAACTTCTCCGAGGCGAACATGAACGGACGCAAATACAGCGACGACCCAGGAGCGGAAGGCACCCACTCGACGTCCGTACGCACGAGCGTTTCGATCGAGTCGAGGAACATTTCCTCGCTCACCTCGGGCAGCGCGATGCGGCGCGCGGAGGCGGCGAGGCGGGCGGCGTTGGCTTCGGGGCGGAACGACCACACGGTGCCGTCCTCGTGGCGGTAAGCCTTCAGGCCCTCGAAGATTTCCTGCGCGTAGTGCAGCACCGCTGTTGCGGGGTCGAGTAAGAGCGGGGCGTAGGCTTCGACGCGGAAGTTCTGCCAGCCGTCAGCAAGGGTCCACGTGGCGCGGGCCATGTGGTCGGTGAAAGCTTGCCCGAATTTCAACTCCGCCAGGGCCGCCTCCCGCTCAGCGATCGTGTGCGGGTGGGGGGATGGTTTCACCTGAAATGAGGTCACCGTTGTTCCTTACTCTTCACCATGTGCGCGGCCAGTTGCGCCTTTGGCAAAACTCTACCGGACGGCGCCTGCGATAGCCTGCGCAATCTCTGCCGTGCTGCGGCCGTTGCCGTTGCGCGATTCGACATCGCGGGTGACCGCGTCGTTGATCTTCGCGGCATACTCGCCGTGGCCGAGGTGCTCGAGCATGAGCGCGACTGAGAGGATGGTTGCGGTCGGGTCGGCGATGCCCTTGCCGGCGATGTCGGGGGCGGAGCCGTGCACCGGCTCAAACATCGAGGGGAACTCGCGCGAGGGGTTAATGTTGCCCGAGGCCGCGAGGCCGATTCCTCCCGCGACGGCGCCGGCGAGGTCGGTGACGATGTCACCAAAGAGGTTATCGGTCACGATGACGTCGTACTGGGAGGGGTTCGTTGCGAGGTAGATCATCGCTGCGTCAACGTGCTGGTAGTTGACCTCAACCTCGGGGTATTCGTGGCCAACCTTCTCCACGGTGCGCCGCCACAGGTGTCCGGCGTAGACGAGCACGTTGTGCTTGTGTACGAGGGTGAGGCGTTTGTCGCGGCCCTGGGCACGCTCGAAGGCGTCGCGCACAACGCGCTCGACGCCAAAGGCCGTGTTGACAGACACCTCCGTGGCGACCTCGTTCGGGGTGCCGACACGCAGCGCGCCACCATTGCCGACGTACGGGCCTTCGGTGCCTTCACGCACGACGACGAAGTCGATCTCGCCGGGGTTGGCCAGCG
>CAYVDF010000163.1:0-929 GCA_964450475.1 uncultured Pseudactinotalea sp. | reverse complement strand
TGTAGAGCTTCGACGGGCGCAGGTTGACGTAGTGGTCGATCTCGAAGCGCAGTCGAAGGAGGAGGCCACGTTCGAGAACACCCGATGGCACGCTCGGGTCCCCGATTGCGCCGAGCAGGATGGCATCGTGGCCCTTTAGCGCGGCGATTTCCTCCTCGGTGATGATCTCACCGGTGCGGTGCCAGCGGTTGGCGCCAAGGTCGTACGTCGTGCGGTTAACGGTGATTCCGCTGCCGTCGAGAACCTTGTCGAGAACTGTCAGGGCGGCGTCGGTTACTTCTGGGCCGATGCCATCACCTGCGATGACGGCGAGATCAATGGTGGTCATGTGCCTTTAGTTTTCTTTGTGTGCGGTTGTGAGCATCCCGTGGGAGGGCGCTACCCGCCGAGCACCTGTGCCCGGCGGGTAGCTCCCTGCTCCGCGGTAATTGTCGTGGGTGTTAGCGGCCGGCCTGGCCTTCGACGTAGTCGGAGTCAGCGGGCTTCACCCAGGCGAACATCTTGCGAAGTTCCTTACCGGTTGCTTCGATCGGGTGCTGCTCGCCACGGGCGCGCAGTTCCTTGAACTCTGGTGCGCCGGCGTCCTGATCATCGATGAAGCGCTTGGCGAAGGTGCCGTCCTGAATGTCGGCTAGTACGGCCTTCATGTTCTCCTTGACGCGCGGGTCGATGACGCGCGGGCCAGAGACGTAGTCGCCGTATTCTGCCGTGTCGGAGATCGACCAGCGCTGCTTGGCGATACCGCCCTCGATCATGAGGTCAACGATGAGCTTCAGTTCATGAAGAACCTCGAAGTAGGCGACTTCGGGCTGGTAGCCAGCTTCGGTGAGCACCTCGAAGCCGTACTGAACGAGCTGGGAGGTACCACCGCAGAGAACGGCCTGCTCACCGAAGAGGTCGGTTTCGGTTTCCTCGGTGAAGGTCGTCTT
>CAYVDF010000162.1:0-4074 GCA_964450475.1 uncultured Pseudactinotalea sp. | reverse complement strand
CATGGCCGTGTTCCTCGCCAACTCCGGTGGCGCGTGGGACAACGCGAAGAAGATCGTCGAAGATGGCGCCTACGGCGGCAAGGGAACCCACGCCCACGAAGCCGTTGTCATTGGTGACACCGTTGGTGACCCGTTTAAGGACACCGCAGGCCCCGCGATCAACCCGCTGATCAAGGTGATGAACCTCGTCGCCCTGCTCATCGCCCCCGCCGTCGTCGCCATGAGCGTCCCCGCCGATGCGAACCACATGCTCCGCATCGCGCTAGCCTCCGCTGCAGGCCTCGTTGTGGCCGCCGCGATCATCGTCTCCAGGTTGCGTGCCGGAGCGATTGAAAACGAAGGTGAGCTTGAAGTAGCCGACGTGGAGATCACCGCCTAAGGGTAATCTCAGCGCAAACAAGTAAATGCGCCCCGCGAGGAATCCTCGCGGGGCGCATTTGTCGTCTGAGGACCCTAGGCTTCCCGGGCCGCGGCGCGCGAACCGCGGGCGGGCAACTTCAGCGGAATGAACAGCAGGAGCCCTGCCAGCAGCACTGCAACGATTCCGATAATGCCGAGCCGGGCATTCCCGGTCAGCGTGATCATGAGTGCGTACAGGCCTGGGGCGAGGAACGAGATCGCACGGCCACTCGTTGCGTACAGGCCGAAGTTTTCACCAGCCTGCTCCGGGCTCGACATGTGCGCGAGAGCCGACCGCGAGGCTGACTGTACAGGTCCAACGAGGGCGGCGATCGCCATTCCGCAGACCCAGAACGTGAGCTGGGCTCCGGAGAAAATAATAATTACTCCGAAGAAGATCATGGCTCCCAGCGCGGTCACGATAACGGCCTTGGGGCCAAACGCGTCATCGGCGCGCCCCGCGAGCCACGTGCTCACACCCGCAACGAGGTTCGCGGCGAGCCCGAAATAGATGACTTGCTCGGAGCTGAACCCGTACGCGCTCGCAGCGAGCACCCCGGCGAGAGCAAACACGGCAGATAGGCCGTCGCGGTAGATCGCCGATGCGGCGTAAAAGTGCAGCAGGGGGCGGTCCTGCGACCACATGTGCCCGATTCGCTTGAACAGTTCGCGGTAGGCCATCGCGAGGTTGAACTTATCGCCCTCGCGGGGCTCATCCTTCGGGGCAAGGATGAGCAGTGGCAGACCGAAGATCGTGAACCAGCCCGCGCATAGCAGCGCGATGGCGCGGAAGTTTTCGCCCTCACCGGTGGGAAGACCGAGCATCCCGCCGTCAAGAACAAAACCAAACAGGGTGATGATGAGAACGAGCACGCCGCCGATGTAGCCCATGCCCCACGCGAACCCCGAGATGCGGCCGTAGGTTGCGGGTGTCGAAATCTTCAGCAGGATCGCGTTGTAAAACACACCTGCGAGTTCAGCGAACAACCCGGCAACGGCGATGATGACCGCACCGTACATGAGGTAGGAGTCCTGCGGCTTGGTGAACCACAGCAACGCGATCGTGATGATCGCACCGACGGTGGTGACGGTGAGCATGAGGCGAGAGGAGCGCACGCGGTCACCCCACGACCCGAGCGCGGGGGCGAGCAGTGCCATGACGATTCCCGCCCACGTTTGCGCCGCGGAGAACACCTGGGCGCCGTGGGTTTTATCGGCTGCGACACCTTCAACGAGGTAGACCGAGAAAACAAACGTAAGGATAACGGTGTGAAAAGCTTGTTCGCCGAAGTCCCACAAACCCCATGCCCGCACGACGCGGGGATGTACGGGGCGGGCCGGTTGCAACGGTGCAGTTCTCATGTAGACCCACTCTAGGGCGTGCGACCAGGGTGGGGTAGCCGAACGAGCGCGGTCGCTACAGTTGACGCATGACTGCCCAACTGCGCCTTCCCACCGAGGTTAATACCCTCGGCCGCTTCGCCGCGGACCTTGCTCAGTTCACCGTGGAGAACATCGCCGAGCGCATCGGCTCGCGCGCCAGATCCGCACTCGACCGCGAAGATCCGATTCCTGCGAGCATGGCCGCCAGCGGTGACGATCCACTCGCACTGCTCATCCGCCTATTCCTTTTAGGGGAGGCACTCACTGAGGCTCAGCTGCGCACCGCGCTGCCAACGAGCGCCGATGACGCACTCTGCTGGGGCGTCGTCACGGGGGAGCAAGAGTTCCGCGCCGGCGTTGACCTGCGCTCCACGACAATCGCCGATCGCGATGTGTGGCTGGCTGCTGACCTGACGGAGATCGCCACGGGCCAACCACTTCGCGCCGACCACGTGCTCGGCCTTGGCGGCGCCTCGGCGACGCTCGTTGACCTGACCGTACGCACGCCCGTGGCTCGCGCGCTCGACCTCGGCACCGGCTCAGGCATCCAAGCCCTCGGCCTTGCAAATCACGCGGGCGAGGTCGTCGCCTCCGATATCTCCGAGCGTACGTTAGCGTTCGCCGCGTTCAATATCGCCCTCAACGCAGCGACGGCCCGCGCCCGCGGAGAGCGCGCGGCGCCGGCGATGATCGACCTGCGCCAGGGATCATTTTTTGAACCGATCGACGGCGAGTTCGATCTGATCGTTTCGAACCCACCGTTCGTTGTGAGTCCGCAGGAGAGCCCGTTCGATACCTATACATACCGCGACGGCGGCTACGTCGGCGATGGGGTCGTGGCCCACCTGATCGAAGAAATCCCACGTTTCTTGCGGCCAGGCGGGATCGCGCAAATGCTCGCGAACTGGGAGGTCCACGGCGACGAAGCCTGGGATGCGCGAATCGGTGAGTGGGTTCGAAAGACCGGCCTCGATGCGTGGGTGATCCAGCGCGAGTTCGTTGACCCCGCCCACTATGTGCACACGTGGATCCGCGACGGCGGCCTCACCCCCGACCGCGACCCCGCGCGATACGACAAGTCCTACCGCCTCTGGCTCGAAGACTTAGATCAGCGCGGGGTCACCGCGATTGCATTCGGATATGTCATCCTGCGCAAACCCGCCACTGAGCGTGAACCGTGGGTCCGCCTTGAAGAGGTGACCGGCACGATCGCTGACAACCTCGCGGGCACGATCGCCACAACCCTTGCAGAGGTCGAGCGCCTCGCAGGGGCGAGCGAAGAAGAGATCCTCTCGTGGCACCTACAGGTGGCGAGCGACGTGGGCGAAGAACGGTACTACCACCCCGGGGATTCGGACCCGAGCATCATCCTCCTGCGCCAGGGCGGCGGCCTCGCCAGAGCCGTCCAAGCCGACACCCTGACAGCCGCGGTCGTGGGCGCGTGCGATGGCGAGCTCACCGTTGGGCAGATATGTTCGGCGTTAGCTCAACTGCTAGAAGTAGACGAGGGCGCCGTCATCGCCGATGTGCTCGCCAGCGTGCGCGGCCTCCTAACTGACGGCCTCCTGACGCGAGTCGACCCAGAAAGGCGGTAGCGTAAGGCCGTGACTTCCACCGATGAATGGCGCCGCGCCCTCCCAACCCGGCGCGAATGGGTCAGCCCACCGGCGTATGCCCTCGTGGGTTTCGCGATCGCGCTCGTCCTTTCCGGCTGGTTCTTCCTCTATCGCCACACCGGCCAAGTTGTTGACCAGCTCGCGCTCCTTGGCGCAGAAAGCTACGGCCGCGATGACAGCGGCGGTGTGATAACCACGATGTATGACGGCGTTGCTCGCCTATCCTCACTCGCCGGCTCCCTCATCAGTGTGCCGTACGCGATCGTGATCGTCGCGCTCATCATCGTCATCACGATCGTGCGCCGGGGGTGGTGGCAAGGACTTGGCGCGCTCGCGGTTTTTGTGGGCGCGAACCTCACCACCCAAGCGATCAAGATGTTCCTCACGCGCCCCGACCTGGGCCTGTACCCGACGTATGGAAACTCGTGGCCATCGGGTCACACAACGATGGCCGCGGCCGCGGCGGCAGCGCTACTTTTGGTGACCACAGCACGGGCGAGATGGGTGGTTGCGATGATTGGCGCCGTCTTTACCATGCTGATGGCATGGGGAACGGTGATGAATGGGTGGCACAGGCCATCTGATACAGTGGCGGCGATTTGTGTATCTGCCATTTGGTATGTTCTGGTAGAGACCATTCGCCGCAGCGTGATGCAGATCCCGCTAGAGGAGCACA
>CAYVDF010000161.1:0-4116 GCA_964450475.1 uncultured Pseudactinotalea sp. | reverse complement strand
GCTCAGCGAGGGCGAAGCCCCCAGCGAGAGCTACGCGATGCGTGAGTGGATGACGCGTTGGTCGGCCCTCAACCCCGATCTCGCGGCGATGCGCGCCGTCAATCCGGTTTATATCCCGCGCAACGCCCAGCTGCAGACAGCGCTCAATGACGCCGAGGACGGCGACATGAGCGGCTTTAGGAAGATGCTCGAACTCGTGTCATCGCCGTTCCAGCGCCTGCCAGGCACCGGCGAGTACCTGCAGGGCGGCCCTGGAGGTTTTCGTACCTACTGCGGGACTTAACGTTCCTCGGCTCGAACGACGTCCTTGAGTTCCCCCCAGGCGTCGCCCCAGTGCTCGAGGGAGATGTGGGCGAGAGCCGCCGTTGGCAGTCCAGCCTTGACAGTGAACAGCGCGGCCGATTCGGAATCCTCCCGGGCGTACGCCGTCGCGGTCATCGACATGATCGGCTCGTGCCCAATCACGAGCACACGGCGGTGCGCCGGATCGGTCATCGCAACGAGGTCGCGCACGATTCGCGGGCTCGCGTCGTAGAGAGAGTCAACGAAATCGACGTTGTCGGTCGCCGCATCGCCGAGCGCGGCAGCGACCTCTGCCCACGTCTGCCGCGTGCGCAGCGCGGTCGAGCACAGCACAAGGTCGGGCACGAGGTCGTTCTCGGTCAAGTACGCACCTACGCCTCGCGATTGTGCCAGGCCGCGCGGGGCGAGCGGGCGTTCGTGGTCGCTGGGCCCAAACCCTTCCGCCTTCGCGTGGCGCAGCAGCATGAGCGTACGCATCATTGCCCCATCGCGTGCACGCCGCCATCAACGTGGATGATTTCACCGGTCGTTGCCGGGAACCAGTCCGACAGCAGCGCGGCAACGGCGCGAGCGGTGGGCTCGGCATCGTCAACGTCCCACCCGAGCGGAGCGCGATCGGGCCATGCGCCCTCCATCGTCGCAAACCCCGGGATTGATTTCGCGGCGGTGGTGCGGATCGGGCCGGCGGAGACGAGGTTGCAGCGGATCCCATCGGGTCCAAGGTCGCGGGCGAGGTAGCGGCTGGTGGCCTCAAACGCGGCCTTCGCCACGCCCATCCAGTCGTACACCGGCCACGCGTAGCGGGCATCGAACGTCAGGCCAACGATCGACGAGCCGGGCTTCATCAGCGGCTTTGCGGCAACGGCGAGGGATTTGAGGGAGTACGCGGAGATCTCCAACGCGGTCGCCACGTCCTTCCACTCACCTGCGAGGAAGTTGCCGCCCATAACCTCCTGCGGCGCGAAACCGATCGAGTGCACAACCCCATGAAGCTCATCTGCGTGCTCGCTCACGCGGTCGGCGAGCGCATCGAGGTCATCTTGATTGACGACGTCGAGCTCGACCACGGGCGCGGCCTTGGGGAGGCGGCGCGAAATTGCTTGGGTGAGGCGCAGCGAGCGGCCGAAGCCGGTGAGGATGACGTTCGCGCCCTCCTCTTGGGCGAGGCGCGCCGTGTGGAAGGCGATGGAGGAATCCATGAGGACCCCGGTAATGAGAAGGTTCTTTCCTTCAAGAAGTGCCATGTTGCTCCTTTAACGTTCCGCTCTAGTGTCCCATGCCAAGGCCGCCATCAACCGGGATGACCGCGCCACTGATATAGCCCGCTTCCGGTGCCGCGAGGAACTCCACCGCGGCCGCCACTTCCGCAGGGTCGGCGAAGCGGGCAGCGGGAATCGCCTTGAGGTACTCATCGCGAGTTTTCTCCGGCAGTGCGCGTGTCATATCCGTATCGATAAAGCCGGGGGCAACGACGTTGGCGGTGATGCCGCGGGCGCCGAGTTCCCGGGTGATTGAACGGGCCATTCCAACGAGCCCGGACTTCGCCGCGGCGTAGTTGACCTGCCCTGGGGAGCCATAGAGCCCTACGACGGAGGAAATAAAAATAATTCGCCCCGAGCGGTTGCGGATCATGCCCGTCGTTGCTCGGCGTGCGCAGCGGAAGGCGCCGGTGAGGTTAACGTCAATGACCTCATCGAACTCATCATCGCTCATGCGCATCAGGAGGGTGTCGCGGTTCATGCCAGCGTTGGCTACGAGCACGTTTGTGAGCCCCTGATGTTCCTCGATCTTGGCGAAGGCCGCATCGATCGCTTCGGAGTCGCGCATGTCAGCGATCGCACCGAACACGCCCTCGGGTAGATCCCCGCCACGGTAGATCGTGGCCACGCGATCACCTGATGCGACAAACCGTTCAGCAATGGCTCGGCCAATACCTCGGTTAGCGCCCGTGATGACGACGTTGCGGGGCTCAGCTGACATGTTGTCTCCTTCAAAACGTGGTAAACCCGTGGCGCAGGGCACACGGGGGTTTTAGCCCTAAGAGTACTGGCGTAATCTTAAAGGGTGCACCAGGTACATGAGATCACATCTGCGAGTCGGAGCCAGTCCGACCAGATCCGCGACCGGATCATCCGCTATTCGTGGACCATGGGCCTGCGCACGGTGTTCTTCATCTGGGCTGCAGTGTTGCACAACTGGTGGTCGCTGCTGTTTATTGCCCTGTCGGTGATTCTGCCGTGGATCGCGGTCATCCAAGCGAACTCCGGTGCGGAGCGCAGAACTGTTCCAGCAACCTATATCCCGAACCGGGCACTCCCGGCCGCACCGAGGGAGAAGGAGAGCAATGGATAAGTTGAACGGCACCGAAAAATATATGTGCAGCCGCAAGGCCTGCCGCAACACCGCTGATTGGGCCGTGTTGTGGAACAACCCCAAACTTCACACCCCCGAGCGCCGCAAAACGTGGCTCGCGTGCCCTCAACACAAGGAAACGCTCGAGCAGTTTCTCGATGCGCGCTCGTTCTGGGTGGAAACGATCTCCGTGGAATTGCTAGCCGAGCGCAGTGAGTGACCGTACCCGTCGTTGGCTAGTGTTTACGATCGTCGCGATCCTCGCGGCGCTACTTGCCACATTCCTCGGCCGCTGGCAGTACAGCCGGTATGAGGCGAAGGCCGAAAACATTGCACGCGTTGAAGCCAACTTCAACTCCGAGCCCACCTCACTCGACGATCTGCTCAGTTCAGGTTCATTTTCAGACGACGATACGTGGCTTCCCGTTGAAGTCACCGGCCATTACGCTGGCGAGCCGATCATTCTCCCCCAGCGCGGCGTGCCCGGCACCGCCGGTGATCACGTTCTCAACCTCTTCATCACCTCCGGCGATTCCCCACGCACGATTGTCATTGACCGCGGGTGGTACCCGATCGGAAACCCGCCCCCATCCCTTCAAGCCCGCACAGATGAGGTGACCGTAGTTGGGCGCGCCCGCGCCGCCGAGCCGGCATCCTCCCGTGGGGTTCGCGATCTGCAGGTGTTTAACGTCGACGCGGGCCAGGTGTTAGAGGCACAGCCTCCGATAGCCACCCCGAATGTGCAGGCGACGTTCTATCTCATGGCCGCTGAGGGCGAGCCAGGCCAGGAAGGCCTCGGGTCGTTCCCGGAGCCGACCGAGAAACTCGGCAACCACCTGTCGTACGCGTTCCAATGGTGGGTGTTCGCGATCGGTGCCTTCGTTGGGCTCGCCGTCGTCATCCGGCGCGACATGCAGGAATCCGCCGGCACCCGGGTCAAGACAAAACGGGTAAGCCAAGACATCGAAGAAGAGGACGCCCTCATCGACGCCCAGCTCAGCGAATAAATTCACGCGAGCGAGATGAGATCGAGGTAGTCCTCACTCCACAGGTCCTCATCACCATCCGGAAGCAGCAGCACCCGGTCAGGGTCGAGCGCCTCCACCGCACCGACATCGTGCGTCACGAGCACAACGGCACCGGCGAACGTGCCGAGCGCGGCGAGGATCTCGGTGCGCGAGGCCGGATCGAGGTTGTTTGTTGGCTCATCCAGGAGCAGCACGTTCGCGCTGGAAACGACGAGCGTGGCAAGCGCAAGCCGTGTCCGCTCCCCTCCTGAGAGCACCGAGGCGGGCTTGTCGGCGTCGTATCCAGAAAAGAGGAAGGAGCCGAGCACGCTGCGCACTTGGACGTCGGTGAGTTCGGGGGCGGCGCGGCGCAGGTTCTCCACGACCGTGGCCGACAGGTCGAGCGTGTCGTGTTCCTGGGCGTAGTAGCCGATCTTTAGGCCATGGCCGGGCA
>CAYVDF010000160.1:0-4193 GCA_964450475.1 uncultured Pseudactinotalea sp. | reverse complement strand
AGCTTTGCGCGCGATTCCGCCGCGGGCACAGGCACGCCCACGCCTGTGCTCGATGCCGCGCACGCGGTGTACCGAGCGCTGGTAGAGGCCGGGTTCGGCGATCAGGATTCGTCAGTGGTGCAGGAGTACCTAGCGTCGGCGTCGCCAGATGATGAGCGTGGCGGCGATAGCGAAGCACGCTAACGATCCTCCACCGAGCAGGAGGATATCGCCGGGCGTCAGGGTGATCTCCGCCGACGATCCGCTTGAGGCGCGCGCGAACGAGTACACGCGGTAGAGCAGGAACGCGAAGACCAGCCCGAGGATGATGAACAGCGCCGCGAGTGGGCCGCTCCATCCTTGCGGACCCTGGCGTTTGGAGTGGTCGAAGGCGCCTGGTTCGGGTGGGATCATGTGGCCTCCTTGGGGCGGTAACGGGGGATTTTTCTGGCTTCCACAAATCCGGAGATCGCGAGCAGGATAAGAGCGACGGCGAGAATGCCGTAGACGAAACCATCGGCAGCGGCCATACGCTCGCCGAGCAGGAACGAGGCGACGACGAGGAGCAACGGCTCGACGTAGCTCAGCAGGCCGAACACGGGCATGGGCAAGATGGCGGAGGCGCCCACGTAGGAGGTCATCGCTATCCCTGCGAGGAGGCCAATGAGCAGCAGGAGCCATGCTTCGGCGTACCACGTGTCGTCACGGAACAGGATGACCGCAGCGACGGGAACGATCAGTGCGGACTCGAAGGCGAACGCGGTGAGGGAGGCGAGTTTGAAGTATGTGCGCACGATGAAGTAGACGGTCAGGCCCCCGGCAGCGGCGATCGTGACCCATCCAAGCTCGGGCGTCGCCAGCGCTTTGACGGCAACCGCGATGGCGGCAAGCCCAACAACGAACCACTGCATCTTCGACACGTGCGAACGCAGCACGACCCGGCTCGCGAGCACGAGGGCGATCGGCAGAAGCAGAAATCCGAGCGAGGCGTCGAGGCCGTGTCCGTTACGCGGTGCCCACATGAACAGCCACGCCGTGAACCCCATTGCCGAGGCGACAAAAATAAAAACTAGTGGTAACCACCAGCGGCGAGTGACCGCCGTCCATAAATCACGAACTGATGCCCGGTGGTGGGCGCGGGTGGCGAAGGGCAGGAAGATGATCGGAGTCGCGAGCACGCGCCAGGCGAATACGGATGTGCCGGAGGCTTGGACGCTGCCGGCAAGGTAGAACACGACCGCGAAGAGCGTCGATGCCAGAAGCGAGGCGGCGATGCCCCACGCGTGACGCGGACTGCCCTGCATGCGCCATCTCCCTTCTTCATCGAGATTCTTACACGGCGGCGAGTCACCTAGGCGCCAATTGGCCTCGCAGCGGGGCCGCGTGGCAGGATCGAAGCATGACGAATATCGCAATCACCAATGGCTATGTTGTTCCGATCGAAGGCGATCCTTTCACCGGAACTGTGCTGATCGAAGGTGGAAAAATTCACTCACTGGGCGCGGATATTTCCGTGCCGGAGGGCGCGGAGGTGATCGACGCCGGCGGCAAGTGGGTGCTGCCTGGGCTGGTTGATGCGCACACGCACCTCGGCACGGCTGAGGAGGCCGAGGGCTGGGAGGGTGAGGACACCAACGAGATGACCGATCCGGTGACCTCGCAGGTGCGGGCTCTGGATGCGATCAACCCGTTTGAGCTTGGCTTCCGCGATGCGCTCGAGGGCGGAGTGACCGCGGTGGGTGTGAACCCCGGTTCGGGCAACGTGGTGGGCGGGCTGTGCGTAGCGATCCACACGCACGGAACCGTGGTGGACCAGATGGTGTTGCGTTCGCCGGTGGGCGTGAAGTCGGCGCTGGGTGAGAACCCCAAGCGCGTGTATAACAACCAGAAGAAGATGCCCTCGACCCGCCTTGGCGTGGCCGGGGTGCTGCGCCAGACCTTCGTGGACGCGCAGAACTACATCGCCAAGCGCAACAACACCGAGGGCGAGTTCGATGGGCGCGACCTGAAAAACGAGTCGGTGGCGATGGTGCTCGAGGGTGAGATTCCGTGGCGCCAACACTGCCACCGCGCCGATGATGTGGCCACCGCGCTGCGGGTGGCTGAGGAATTCGGTTACGATCTCGTGATCGACCATGGCACCGAGGCGCACCTCGTGGCTGACCTCCTGGCTGAGCGCGGCGTGCCCGTGCTCATTGGTCCGCTGTTCACCTCGCGGGCGAAGGTGGAGCTGCGCAACCGGTCGATCGCGAACCCGGGCAAGCTCGCGCGCGCCGGCGTGGAGATCTCCCTGATCACCGATCACCCAGTGATCCCGATTAACTTCCTCATCCACCAGGCGACGTTTGCGGTGAAGGAAGGCCTCGACCGCGAGACGGCGCTTCGTTCGGTGACGATCAACCCCGCCAAGGCCCTCGGCATCGACGAGCAGGTCGGCAGCCTCGAGCCAGGCAAGCTCGCCGACGTGGTGATCTGGAGCGGCGACCCGCTCGATGTGATGCAGCGCGCCGAGCGCGTGTTTATCAAGGGTGAAGAGGTGTACGCCTACGAGGGCTAGCGCCTCTGTGCCAACGCTCAGGTCCCGTTCATCGCGGCCACTTAGGTGGACGCCCCCATTCCTCTCCGGCTTGGGTTCAGCGCGATTCCCGTTTCATGCACGTGGGATCCCATCGCTGGGTGTATGCCCAGAGATGAGGTCGCGGATGCGCACCTCCGCTTTGGTGGGGCTGAGCTTGCGACACCCTTGCCCTTGCCATTTCTTGATTTTTTCTGGCTCGGCGCGCAGGAGCGACCACCCGCGGCGGAACAAAGTCACCGGTGGTTTCCGGGCTTCGCCGAGGTCGCGCAGGAGGCGAAACCAGAAGGTCGTCACCCGCGGCCGAGCGATGACGATGGCATCGGCCAGCAGCTGCTCGCGCTCGATATCCTTGACGATCTCCGCAGCGAAAATACCCTCGGCCACCACCACCGGCGAGCCGTTGGCAACAAACGTGCGCGTGCCGGTGCGCCGTGAGGTTGGGATGTCATAGATCGGCACCTGGACCTCCCCGTAACGGCACACGCGCACCAGCGCGTCCACCGCGTCGGTGCGGTTCCACGTGGCGGGGTCATCCCAGTCCACGATCCCGAACCGGGTGGGTAAGCCTGGCTGGTCGTGGTCGAAGTAGAAATCGTCGAGATTGATCGTAGGAATCCCGAGGCGCCGCACGAGCGAGGTCTTCCCTGACCCCGAGGGCCCCGTCAGCAGCACCACTCGGCGGGTGACTTTCCTGCTCCCCTCGGGGAGGTCAAACAGCACGGAGTCAGAAGCCATGGCTTCCATTATGCGCCATGCATCCACGGTTTGCGCGCGGTAGGAGTGTGGGCCCTTGCCGTTGGGTTTTCCCGCCGGTGGAGCGCCGTGGCCCACTCACCCGCGAACGGGCCACGGTTCTTTCGGTTCTTCGGCCTGTTCTTCGTTTTGCTCGCCGCGCGCAACGTGATCCCGCTGTGACGAGTGTGTAGTTGTAGTCAAAAACCGTGCGAATTTTCGCCGTAACTACCCACTCGCGCTCCGGAGCGCACCAAAACTACCCACTCGCACGGACGGGCAGCGCGAACACCGACGGGCAGCGGCAGGCAGCGGCGGCACGAAACAGCGAAAGCGCCACCGATAGATGATCGGTGGCGCTTTCACGCCCAGCGCGGGAGTCGCTGAGTGGGAGATTAGCCTTCGACGGCGGGTTCGGACTCGCTGCCAACAACCACAGGTTCGAGTTTCTCACCTCGGGGCACCTGGGTGAACACGAACTCACCGAGGAGTCCCTCGCCCGTGGCGTCAACGTGAATCGTGTGGCCAGGTGAGAGCTCGCCGTAGAGGATCTTCTCCGAGAGTTGATCCTCGATGTCGCGCTGGATGGCGCGGCGCAGTGGGCGGGCACCAAGAACTGGGTCATATCCGCGCTCTGAGAGCATGACCTTCGCGGCCTGGGTGAGTTCGATGCCCATGTCCTTGTCCTCGAGGCGCTCGGCGAGGCGAGCGATCATGAGGTCAACGATCTGCAGGATCTCATCCTGGGTGAGCTGCGGGAACACCACCACGTCGTCGACGCGGTTGAGGAACTCGGGGCGGAAGTGCTGCTTGAGATCCTCGTTCACCTTGGTCTTCATGCGCTCGTAGTCGTTCGACAGATCGCCCGAGGCTTGGAAGCCCGTGAGCACACCCTTGGAGATGT
>CAYVDF010000159.1:0-4222 GCA_964450475.1 uncultured Pseudactinotalea sp. | reverse complement strand
ATCGTCGCCACAACTTCCTCGATCGGGGCGGGTTCCCACGCCGACTGCGGGCCGGCCTCTACGGGGCGTGCCGAACAAATCTCAACGTTAGCTGCGACGTCCGCAGCGCTGAAAATCTGCGACCACCGATATGAGAACAGACCGTTGCGAACGACGAGAACGTTCTCGCCCGTGGCAAGTTGGCGCGCGACGGATTCCATCGCGTAACTCCCGCCCCCGGACACGAGCGCCGCGTGATCAGCGTTGTACGCCTCGCGCAAAATGGCGAGGAACTCCTGCATGACTCCGACGAATTTCTTCGACATGTGGTTGAGCGATCGGTCGGTGAATACGACCGAAAACTCCTGTAGGCCATCGGGGTCAATCTCAGCGCGTGGAAGATCCATAAACCGATAGTGCCACAGCACTTCCCCGCCCCGCAGCTCGCTCGCTTGGGGTTTGAGACGCGCGCCGCCGATGTTTTTCATTAAAGACGGCGCGTGATGAGGCGCGTAATCCAGCCTCCAAATAAATGTTCGAAAAACTTCTTCACCCATCTTGTGTTCATATTTGTGTTCTGTTATATTGCAAGTAGTATCTTTATTGCAACGACGGAGTTGAGTGGGGAGGGGAACCCGATGACAGCTACGATGCCCGAGCGGTCTGACATTTCGGCACCTCTCCGCGCGTTGGATGAACTTCGTGCTCTCTCTAGCCGATTCCGAGCACTCACGGCTACCACCTGGAGCGCCGAACCTGCAGGCGACACGAAGGAGGCCGTGGTCGTGCTGGAGGATGTTATCCGCTTCGCGACTTTCCTTCGCTCCCAGGTGATTGCCGAAGTCGACCGTTCGGCATCGTGGCAAAAGGATGGGCAGCGCAAGGTTCAAACCTGGGTGCGCGACCTCACCGGCTCATCTGACACAACCGCGGCCAAAGGGGTCGCGCTGGCACGGGCGTTAGCGGATGATCTTCCCCATACACGCGATGCGTTGGCAAACGCTGAGATCAGCGAAGATCACGCCCACGTGCTTGCCCGTGAATGTACCAAGTCTGAAGAGCTGCGCAATAGATTGAAGGATCCCATCCGCGGCGAAGCTGCGCTGCTAGAGCAGGCGAAGCGGATGAACGCTGCTGATTTCCAGAAGAAGGCGAAACAGTGGGCTGTGCAGGAGGATCCCAAAGGCGCGGACAAGCAATGGCGCAAGGATTCCAAAAAGGAAGAGCTCCACGTTGTTCAGCTTCAAGGCGGCTGCCGCATCACCGGATGGCTCACCACCTCCAACGGCGCCATCCTCGCCGAGGCTCTGGAGTCGCACATGGGCCGCAAGTCGGCAGATGACACCCGCACCTACCCCGAGCGCAATGCCGCCGCGCTCTTGTCGATGGCTCAGCAGGGGTTGAATGCCGGTCTCCAACTCCCCTACGCGCGCATTCGCCCGCAACTGCTCGTCAACATCGATTTCGACACGCTCCGCGGCCTCGTTGAGGCGTCCGCCTCCTCGATGCCTGAGGGCGCTACCGATCCCTCTGGTGGCACCGATTCCGCGGCGTGGGCCGCTGCGTGGCAGCCAGGCGATGACCACGTGATCGATCCCCGCCTCGATTATGAGCGTCTTAAAGGGATCGCGCCCGCTCTGCTTCCTGATGGCAGCCCGCTCGCGCCGAGTGAGTTGGCTCGAATCGCGTGCAGTTCGACGCTGAACCGCGTGATTTTCGGCCCGGATTCGGTCATCTTGAACGCGGGCCGCGACCAGCGCCTCTTCGATTCACACCAAACCAAGGCGATCATCGCTCGCGATCGCCATTGTCAGTATCCGGGCTGTGACGAGCCTCCGAACCGGTGCGAAGCACACCACAGCATGGAGTGGCTCAAGCATCGGGGTGATACTGACGTCGAGCTCGGCCTCCTGCTCTGCTGGCATCACCATTCCCTCATCCACAGGGAAAACACAATCATATTGCGCACGCGTGGGAAGTGGATTTTCAAGCGGTCGAACGGCGCCATCATTCATCCACCAGGGTCGAACGGCACTCTCGAGCCAGATCCCACGATGCCTCCGGGCACAGCTCCGCCGAGATCGAAACCGCCAGGCATAGCTCCGCCCGCAGCGCGTCAACCCGATCTCTTCCACGAGTCCGGGCCACCGTTCTAGCGGTGGGGGCTCTCCCCCACGATCATCCCGCGGCTACAGCGAATTAGGTTAACCCTGCTCGGCCAAGAGTGCGTTGCAGCTTGTCGGCGACGAGGCTCATTGATGCCCGATCGTGACCGCGGATGTGCTCAAGCGCGGCCAGGGCCGTGATCGCGACATCGAGGAGTTCCTCTTCTACATCGGCACGCGAGTGGGTCATGCCCTTGCGCGGGTTCTGGCCCGTATAGCCAATGAACGCAGCGACGACTTCCCCGGCTTCCTCCGAAATCTTTGCCAGGCGCGCCCACGTGGCGGCTTCGGGATCCTTCGATTCGTTAGCGGCGTCGATCCACTCGCTCAGATGGGCAATGCCGCTCGATATTGGGTCGCTCATGCGCCTAGTCTGGCACGAGCAAGAAACTTACTCGGGGCCAACGACGACGAGGTGGCGCGGCGAAGCAAACAACTCGGCAGCGATGTCACGAATTTGAGCACGCGTGACGGACTGTACTCGCTGAAGCTGTTCGTCGATCGAGTGAATTTCCCCGAGCGTGAGTTCGGCGCGTCCCAGCCACGACATGCGGGCACCGGAGTCTTCCATCCCAAGAACGAGTCCACCGGCGACCTGCCCGATACCGCGCGCAAGCTCATCAGAGGAAACGTCGGCGGTGGCCATCTTTTCGAGTTCGATCTCCAGCAGCTTGACGACCTCATCAACCTTGCTAGGGGCGCAGCCGGCGTACATGCCGAACACGCCGCTTTCGGTGAAGCCGGAGGCGAAGGAAAACACAGAATAGGCGAGGCCGCGGGCTTCGCGCACCTCTTGGAAGAGGCGGCTACTCATCGATCCGCCGAGGATCGCGTTCATGACGGCGAGTTCGTAACGGCGCTCATCTAGGCTCGTGATGCCCGTTCCTCCGAGGAGAACGTTGGCTTGCTCGTTCGGCCGTGCAAGGTGGCGGTGCGAGTCTTCACTGGGAATGAGAAGGGTCGCGGCGGAGTCCGCGCTACGGCGATTAACGGGGGCCGCGTCAGGGTCGGTGGTCCACCCGCCGGCGCGGATTCCCTCTAGGACGCGGTTGCAGACATCATCGTGGTCGACGTTGCCGGCAGCCGTGATGACGAGCTCGTCGCTGCGGTAATTGTGCTGGTAGTGCTCCCAGACAGCATCGCGGGGTACCCCGCGGATCGTTTCGGGCGTGCCGCCGATGGGCCGTCCGAGTGGGTGGGTGCCGAAAACGGCGTTAGCGAACGCCTCGTGCGCGACATCGACAGGATCGTCGGCGGCCATCGCGAGTTCCTCTAGGATGACGCCGCGTTCAGATTCGAATTCACCGGAATCGAGAACCGATGAGGTGACCATGTCGAGGATGACGTCGATCGCCATTGGCAAGTCGGTGTCGAGTACGCGGGCGTAGTAGACCGTGTACTCCTTCGACGTCGCAGCGTTCGATTCTCCTCCGACCGCGTCGAACGCCGAGGCAATTGCCATCGCATCGCGCGTCGGCGTGCCTTTGAACAGCAAGTGTTCAAGGAAGTGGGTGGAGCCGTAGTGGCCGTCGGTCTCGTCGCGGGAGCCGACGGCGAGCCACGCCCCGAAAGCAGCTGAGCGGACCCCGGGCATGTGCTCAGTGAGCACCCGGATTCCGCCAGGAAGAACCGAGCGGCGCACGATCGCGCCGCCCGATTCCATGCGAACCTCAGTGCGCCGGTCGCTAGCCGGCCCAAGGATCAGTTCAGGCAATTAGTTACCCTGCTCCGCGTCGTCCTCGTCCACGATGGCGTGGAGCGAAAGCTTGCCGCGGGGGTCGATTTCAGCGAGCTCGACCTGGATCTTCTGACCAACCGAGAGCACGTCATCCACAGAGTCGATGCGCTTGCCACCAACGAGGCGGCGCACCTGGGAGATGTGCAGGAGCCCGTCCTTACCCGGGGAAAGGGAGACGAACGCACCGAAGGAGGTCGTCTTGACAACCGTTCCGATGAAGCGCTCGCCCACCTCGGGCATGGTCGGGTTGGCGATCGCGTTGATCGCCTCGCGCGCGGCTTCGGCGGAGGGGCCGTCGGTCGCGCCGATGAACACGGTGCCGTCGTCCTCGATCGAGATG
>CAYVDF010000158.1:0-4235 GCA_964450475.1 uncultured Pseudactinotalea sp. | reverse complement strand
ACCGAAGCCGCGATGAGCGGTCGCTCTGACTCCCTGTCGGGTCTGAAGGAGAACGTCATCCACGGTAAGCTCATCCCCGCTGGTACCGGCTTCAGCCGTTACGCCGGCATCGAGGTGGAGCCCACCGAAGAGGCGAAGGCTGCGATGTACCCGAACTTCGGGTACGACGCGATCGACTACTCGCCGCTGGCAGAAGCCGATCCGAGCCTGCTCGAAGAGCTCGACTTAGGAAGTTACGACGACTTCCGTTAGGTCACCGCAGGTAAATCTGTAGACAACGGGCGGTCCCGCATGACGCGGGGCCGCCCGTTCGGCTTCGGTGCGTGAAAACAAAATAAAGCGGGCACGCCCACGGCGATCCACGCCGTCATCCATCCACAGCGGTAGAGTTGCGCTAGGCGCGCGGACGGCCCGTCTGAGTGAACGTGGCCGATCCCACACCGAAAGTGGGCAGATTCTGCGTATTCTCCTTTGACCTGCCCATGAATTGGGGAGTATTCTGGACGGCAGTGCCCGCTCTGGCGGTTTCTTGCGTGCGCCTTTATACCCCGATTCAAACCCGGGGAAGAAGTGCGAAAAATGCTGAGTTTCAGACTCGCGCGATGTGCAAGAAACTTGCGGGGGTGTCGGACAACAATTCGCTGGAATAGGCGCATGGAGGGGAACCTTCGAGCGGCTGTCCGGCGCCGCTGGATAGATGTCTAGCGGAATGATCGGCCCCCGATCAAACCAAGAGCAACAAAGAAACTTTTGAGACGGAGAAGTAGTGCCCACAATTCAGCAGCTGGTCCGCAAGGGTCGCCGCAGCCGGGCGAGCCAGACGAAGGCTCTGGCCCTAAAGGGAAGCCCCCAACGGCGCGGCGTGTGCACCCGTGTGTTCACAACCACCCCCAAGAAGCCGAACTCAGCCCTGCGGAAGGTCGCACGTGTTCGGTTGTCCAGTGGCTTTGAAGTCACTGCTTACATTCCGGGCGAAGGCCACAACCTGCAGGAGCACTCCATCGTGCTCGTGCGCGGCGGCCGTGTGAAGGACCTTCCCGGTGTTCGGTACACCATCGTGCGTGGTGCCCTCGACACCCAGGGTGTCAAGGGTCGCAAGCAGGCCCGCAGCCTGTACGGCGCCAAGAAGGAGAAGAAGTAATGCCTCGTAAGGGACCAGTGCCCAAGCGCCAACTGATCGCCGACCCGGTATACGGTTCGCCGACGGTTACCCAGTTGGTTAACCGCGTGCTCGTGGACGGTAAGAAGTCCACCGCTCAGTCCATCGTTTACGGTGCCCTCGAAGGCGTCCGCGAGAAGACCCAGTCTGACCCGGCCGTCGTTCTGAAGCGCGCACTCGACAACGTTCGCCCCTCGCTGGAGGTTCGCTCCCGCCGTGTCGGTGGTGCCACCTACCAGGTTCCCGTTGAGGTCAAGGCCGGTCGCCAGACCCAGCTCGCTCTGCGTTGGCTCGTGGACTACTCGCGCCAGCGTCGCGAGAAGACCATGACCGAGCGTCTCATGAACGAGATTCTTGACGCCTCCAACGGCCTCGGTGCTGCTGTTAAGCGCCGCGAAGACGTTCACAAGATGGCCGAAGCTAACAAGGCCTTCGCGCACTACCGCTGGTAGAAGCGCACACCCTGCGTGCCACGCAACCCGCCGGCGCGCAGTCCCATGCTCGAACACGACAAGAAATGAGCAACTGTGGCACAGGATGTGCTTACTGATCTAAGTAAAGTCCGCAACATTGGAATTATGGCGCACATTGACGCCGGTAAAACCACCACCACTGAGCGGATCCTTTTCTACACCGGCGTTAACTACAAGCTGGGTGAAACCCACGACGGTGCTTCCACGACCGACTGGATGGAACAGGAGAAGGAGCGCGGCATCACGATTACCTCGGCCGCTGTGACTTCGTTCTGGAACGACAACCAGATCAACATCATTGACACCCCGGGGCACGTTGACTTCACCGTTGAGGTGGAGCGTTCGCTTCGCGTGCTCGATGGTGCCGTCGCGGTGTTCGACGCGAAGGAAGGTGTCGAGCCCCAGTCAGAGACCGTGTGGCGTCAGGCTGATAAGTACGAAGTGCCGCGCATTTGCTTCGTTAACAAGATGGACAAGCTCGGTGCGGACTTCCTCCACACCGTCGACACCATCGTTAACAACCTTGGGGCCACCCCCATCGTCATGCAGCTCCCGATCGGTGCTGAAGACTCCTTCGTCGGGGTCGTTGACCTCGTCGAGATGAAGGCCCTGGTCTGGGCAGGCGACGCCAAGGGCGACGTCTCGCTCGGGCAAGAGTACGAAGTCAAGGAGATCCCGGCCGAGCTCCAGGAGCAGGCTGAGGAATACCGGACCAAGCTTGTTGAGCAGGTCGCGGAAGCCACCGAAGAGCTCATGGAGAAGTACCTCGAAGAGGGCGACCTCACCAACGAGGAAATCAAGGAAGGCGTTCGCTACCTCACGGTTCACAACGAGGCCTACCCCGTATTCTGCGGCTCGGCCTTCCGTAACCGCGGTGTGCAGCCGATCCTCGACGCGATCGTTGACTACCTCCCCTCGCCCCTCGACGTTCCGCCGATGACGGGCCACAAGCCCGGCGACGAATCCGAAGAGATGGTTCGCGAGGCCACCGAAGACGGCCCGTTCTCGGCTCTTGCGTTCAAGATCGCCGCGCACCCCTTCTTCGGTCAACTCACCTTCATCCGTGTCTACTCGGGTAAGGCTGTCCCCGGCACCCAGGTTCTTAACTCGACCAAGGGTAAGCGCGAGCGCATTGGAAAGCTCTTCCAGATGCACGCGAACAAGGAGAACCCTGTCGACGAACTGCACGCAGGGCACATCTACGCCGTCATCGGCCTGAAGGAAACCACCACTGGTGACACCCTCAGCGCGATGGACGCACCGATCGTGCTTGAGTCGATGTCCTTCCCCGAACCCGTGATCTTCGTGGCGATCGAGCCCAAGACCAAGGGTGACCAGGAGAAGCTCCCCACGGCTATTCAGAAGCTCTCTGCGGAAGACCCAACGTTCACCGTCTCCCAGAACGAGGAAACCGGCCAGACCGAAATTGGCGGTATGGGCGAACTTCACCTCGACGTTCTGGTTGACCGCATGTTCCGCGAATTCCGCGTGGAAGCAAACGTTGGTAAGCCGCAGGTGGCCTACCGCGAAACGATCCGCCGCAAGGTGGAGAAGTTCGAATACACCCACCGCAAGCAGACCGGTGGTTCGGGCCAGTTCGCACGGGTCATTTTGGATTTCGAACCGCTGAACACCGAAGACGGCGAAATGTACGAATTCGAGAACAAGGTCACTGGTGGCCGCATTCCTCGCGAGTACATTCCTTCCGTTGACGAAGGTATTCAGGAGGCCATGCTCAACGGTGTGCTCGCCGGCTACCCACTCGTGGGTATCAAGGCAACCCTCACCGATGGTGCATACCACGATGTTGACTCGTCAGAAATGGCGTTCAAGATCGCGGGTTCGATGGCGCTGCGCGAGGGTATCAAGCAGGCCCGCCCGGTTCTGCTTGAGCCGATCATGGACGTCGAAGTACGTACCCCAGAGGATTACATGGGTGACGTCATCGGTGACCTGAACTCTCGCCGTGGCCAAATTCAGTCGATGACTGATGCAAGTGGCGTTAAGGTAGTACGCGCGTTGGTTCCGTTGTCCGAGATGTTCGGGTACATCGGTGACCTGCGTTCCAGGACTCAAGGTCGCGCGGTGTACTCGATGCAGTTCAGCAACTACGCCGAAACTCCTCAGAACATTGCTGAGGAGATCATCGCTAAGACCCGGGGCGAATAACCCGCGCTCTGCGATTATTTAACACAAATCACAACGCGTAGGTTTTCATAAGCCCCCGCAATCTGGCTAAATTAGTAGATTGCAACAAGCTTGAAGAACATCTACCCAAGTTCCAGGAGGAACCCAAGTGGCTAAGGCCAAGTTCGAGCGGACTAAACCGCACGTAAACATCGGAACCATCGGTCACGTCGACCACGGGAAGACCACCCTGACGGCGGCGATCACCAAGGTTCTCGCTGACAAGTACCCCGACCTCAACGAGTACAAGCCGTTCGACCAGGTGGACAACGCTCCTGAAGAGCGCCAGCGTGGTATTACCATCACCGCCTCGCACGTTGAGTACGAGACCGAGAAGCGTCACTACGCACACGTTGACGCCCCGGGTCACGCCGACTACGTGAAGAACATGATCACCGGTGCTGCCCAGATGGACG
>CAYVDF010000157.1:0-4242 GCA_964450475.1 uncultured Pseudactinotalea sp. | reverse complement strand
CGACCCTCAAACGCATGCGTACGTACGCACCCGAGGCGAGATTCGCCGTCGAGGATTCCGGTGTGAGATTTAAATTGTCCGAGGAATTTCCGCTTGGGGAGCTGTCGGGCAACTACGAGGTCGTGCCGTTTGAGGAACTATGTGCAACGCCAGCCTCGCGTGTGACGGTGCGCGATCCGGAGAAGACGGCCGCGGATTTTCACCAGATGGTTAAGCGCTCGGGGCTGCACGGGGTGTCATACGCGGTCGGGTGGACCGCGTGGCTTGATATTTCCCCCGATGGGGTCTCGAAGGCGTCGGCCCTTGATGTTGTGCGCCAGCGGCTGCGGATCGATCAGGCGCACACGCTCGCCGCGGGCGATGGTCACAACGACGTCGAGATGCTGGCGTGGGCGGCGTACGGGATCGCGATGGGCGATGCTGATGAGATCACGCGCGCAGCGGCAGATTACGTGACCGGCCCGGTCACCGATGACGGGCTCGTGCCGGTGCTGCGCGCGTTTGCGCGCGAGCGAGTGGGATAGAGGAGATGGCCGGGATTCGGGAGGTAGCGCAACAGGCCGGGGTATCGATCGCGACCGTATCCCGGGCGATGCGCGGACTGCCGAACGTGCGGCCGGAAACACGCGAACTCGTGCAGAAGGTCGCGCGCGAACTCGGGTACTGGCCCTCCCCCGCCGCCAGTTCGCTCGCCACGGGCCGCACCCGCTCAATCGGGTTGCTCACGCCGTGGGTCAACCGCTGGTTCAACTGCCACGTCATCGATGGCGCCGAACGCGAACTGCGGTCCCACAACTTCGACGTCCTCCTGCACACGTTCAACCTCGACGCCGACGACCGGCGCAACCCACTCGACCCGCAGGTGTTCGCGCGCCGAGTCGATGGAATACTCGTCGTGGGTACCGTGCTCGAACCGCGTGAGCTCGCCCAACTCGAAGCGCTTGAGGTGCCGCTTGTGTTCATTGGGCCCGGCCCGCCGGGGCACTACCGCGTATTTGTTGACGACGAGGCCGCCATCTCTGCAGCGGTCACCCATCTGCTTGACCTTGGTCACCGCACGATTGCGCACATCAGCGGGATGAGCCAGGAGCGGCCGGAATGGTCCCCGCCGGTGCGCCGGCGGGAGGCGTTTTTGAAAATGGCCGCGAGCCATGGGCTGGAGCTCGCGCCGTCGCTGTATGCGACCGGAAACTTCTCCACCGCGAGCGGCAAAGCGGCGATGGCAAAGATTCTGGCGGAGCGCCCCGACGCAACCGCGTTCGTTATCGACTCCGATGAGATGGCATTCGGCGCGCTCAGCGCCACGGCCGAAGCCGGCGTGAAGGTGCCCGAGGATGTTTCGGTGATCTCAATCGACGGCATCGAGGTCGGCGCACTGCTTGGTTTGACGACCCTCGCCCAGGACGCGTTTAGCCAAGGGGTCGCGGGCGCGCGGGCCGTGCTCGATCTGCTCGCTGGGCGCGAGGTTGAGCACGATACCGTGTTCGCCCCGCACGTGGTGCGGCGCACGAGTACCGGTCCGGTGAGCGGGCGCGGGTAGGGCACGGGTGCCCGCCTAATAGTCGCAGTTCACCTTGACGTATCCGGCACCGACATCGGTGCCGCCGGAGAACCATGCGACGACGTAGTGCGCGCTGTTGCCGTCTTCGCGATATGTGAACACTGAAGGAATCGTGTGCCCCTCGACCGTGATCGGCCGCCCGTCGCTGACGATCTCGTTGCCGTTCGTGCGCACGCTGATGATGCCGTCGGCTTGGAAGGTCCCGCTGCTTTCGTGCAAGAGCTCCGCGGGCGAGGTGCTGATCCCCACCTCCGAGGCGATCCCCGTTCCGACCTCCGCTCCAGTGCCGCCGGCCAGGATGTACTCCGAAGAGACGAAGCAGTGATCGGCGTTGTACTTGTACACGTGCTCCACCCCGCCCGATTCAATGCTCAGTTCAATCGAGCCGAGCACGAGATCCTCCTGGGGCTCAACCTCGCTATCGTCCACCACCTCATCGCCCGGTTCGGGGGTGGCGCTGGCGTCGACTGGGGCCGCCGCTGGCGGGGCTTCTTGGGGGCTGGGCTCAGCCGTGTCCCCGGGAGACTTCGCTGATGGAACCGGGGTACACGCCGCTATTGCCACAACCATCACAGCGGCCACCAACACGTGGGGAATTCGGCGCACCATCGCGCCACGGGGCTCGTCCATAACGAGCATCCTAGCGGTACTCATGCCCGAGCACCGGACTCCCCCAGCGCGAAACCTCGACATTGCCGCCGAAACCGCGCAGTTGTTGTGGGATCGTTACGAAACTCGATTGACGAACCATCCATGTAAACGGTTACATGGATACAGTGGCGGTCATCCCGCCCTATCAAAGACGTTAGAAAGGAAGCAGCTAGTGAGCAATTCACGAGTTCGCAGTGCGCTCATTGGAAGCGCGGCTCTTGCCCTCGTACTGACTGCCTGCGGCGGCGGCGGCTCGCCTGCGCCAGCAGACCCCACGACCGGTGAAGGCGGGGACGCCCCGTCGGCTGAAGGTTGTGAGGCCTACGAGCAGTACGGCACCCACGACGGCGCAAACGTCACGATCTTCTCCTCGATCCGTGATGTTGAAGCCGACCAGCTCGATGAGTCCTGGGCGAAGTTCGAAGAGTGCACCGGCATCAATGTCGAGCACAACGGTTCGGGTGAATTCGAAACCCAGATCCGCGTCCAGGCCGAGGGTGGCAACGCCCCCGACCTCGCTATCTTCCCCCAGCCCGGTCTTCTGCAGACCATGGTTGAGGGTGGCCACATCGTCGCTGCACCTGCTTCGGTAGAAGCCAACGTTGACGAAGGCTGGTCCGAAGACTGGAAGGCCTACGGCACGATCGATGGCACGTTCTACGCTGCCCCGCTCATGGCCTCGGTGAAGTCCTTCGTGTGGTACTCGCCCTCGGCATTCGCCGAAAACGGCTACGAAGTACCCAAGACCTGGGGCCAGATGATGGATCTGACCCAGAAGATCGCCGATGACCACAACGCCGATGGCGCGCGCCCCTGGTGTGCAGGCATCGAGTCGGGTGGAGCCACCGGCTGGCCCGCAACTGACTGGATTGAGGACGCCGTTCTCCGCCAGGCTGGTGGCGAGGTCTACGACCAGTGGGTCAACCACGAGATCCCCTTCAACGACCCGCAGATCCTCGCCTCGGTTAACCGCGTTGGCGACATCCTCCGCAACGACGATTACGTCAACGGCGGGTTTGGTGACGCCCGGACGGTAGCGACCACCTCGTTCAACGACGCTGGACTGCCGATCCTCGACGGCAAGTGCTTCATGATGCGCATGGCCTCCTTCTACGAGGCTCAGTGGCCTGAAGGCACCGACGTCTCGCCTGAGGGTGACGTCTTCGCCTTCTACCTTCCCGGTGACACCGAGGATTCCTCGCCGCTGCTCGTGGCCGGTGAATTCGTTGGCGCGTTCAACAACGAGCCCGCCACCGAAGCCTTCCAGGCATTCCTCGCCTCTGGCGAATGGGCCAACAGCCGCGTTGAGATCGGTGGCGTGACGAGCGCTAACAAGGCCGTGGACGCCTCCAAGGCATCCTCGGACATCCTGCGCCTTGCGATCGAACTCCTCCAGGATGACTCGGCCGTGTCTCGCTTCGATGGTTCCGACCTCATGCCGGCTGCAGTCGGCGCCGGTTCCTTCTGGTCAGCAATGACCGAATGGATCGACGGTACTGTCAGCGCCGAAGAGGCTCTTGATAGCATCGAGAACTCCTGGCGTTAATCGCCTCCTTCGTGGGGTGGTTCGCACCTGCGGGCCACCCCACGTTACGCGCATGATGGGGTGTCAATGAGGTTTACCGCGGGCGATAAGCTCATTCAGATGGCGGGGATCATCGCCTTGTTCCTCGTCATAGTTGCTGTTTTATTACTGATTGCGTGGGCGGCCGACCGCTGGACTCAGCGGGCACGCACGGCGCTGGCGCTCATAGTTTTTGGTGGCCCGGCGGCCGTCTTGCTCTCCATGGGCTTGATCTGGCCGGCACTACGCACGGGTTACATGTCGTTCTTCAACCGCAATACAACGGAGTTTGTCGGCCTGGAGAACTACCACTTCATGTTCACTAATCCCGGGGCTTTGACCTCGTTTAGGAACACGTTCATCTGGGTGCTCATCGCCCCAGCGATCTCGACGCTCATTGGGCTCGTGTACGCCGTGGTGGTGGATAAATCCAGGATGGAAAAAGTCGCCAAGACGTTGCTGTTCA
>CAYVDF010000156.1:0-4375 GCA_964450475.1 uncultured Pseudactinotalea sp. | reverse complement strand
GTTGCGATGGCGGCTAGCAGCGACTCGTATGTGTACATGAGAGTGCCTCCTTGGTATTCACGTGTCGTTGCTATCAGCCTACGCCGCTACCAGCGCATCAACGCACTGCTAGCCGCGAAATATCACCCCGCGCGCACGGAGGGGATAGTCTCGACTTGATCCCGCCCGCCGCCCCTTGTAGCCCGAAGGCCGCCATGACCCCACCCCCTGCCGCATCTGCGCCCCGCTCCCGCGGCGCTGGGGTGATCGCCGACCTACGCGAGCTCGTTCACATCTCGGGGTTTCGCAAGCTCTTCGGCGTGCGCCTCGTGTCGCAGTTCGGCGATGGCATGTTCCAAATCGGGCTCGCCACCCTGTTCTTCTTTTCCCCCCAAAATCTCGCGACCGCCCCGGCCGTTGCCGGCGCCTTCGCCGTTCTCCTCCTGCCGTTCACGATCGTCGGTCCCTTCGCCGGGCCCTTCCTCGACCGCTGGCGCCGCCGCCAAGTCCTCCTCTACGGCAACCTCGCCCGCGCTGTGCTCACGATCATCATCGCCTTCATCATGGCAACCGAAGGCGTGACCACCGGGGTGTACGTGCTCGCACTCATCACCCTTGGCATCAACCGTTTCCTGCTCGCGGCACTCTCCGCCGGCCTGCCTCTCGTTGTGCCGCGCGAGCGATTGTTGACGGCGAACTCCCTGTCTCCCACGCTCGGTGGAGTCTCCGCGGTGTTCGGTGCCGCGCTCGGACTCCTCATTAGCTTGCTCTTCACCTCCGGCGCCTTCCAAGACTCCGCCACGCTCATCGCCGCCGCCGCTCTCTTCACCGCAGCCTCCTCAGTCGCCCTGCGCCTCGGCCCAGACGAACTCGGCCCCATCCGCCCCGATGCGACCGGCGTTGCCGCCGCGTGGGCACAAATCCGCCACGTCACGGTCGATATTGCTGACGGCGCTCGCCACCTTCTCCAGCGCCGCTCACCCGCCCAGGCGCTCACCGTGATGGCCTCGCACCGTTTTCTTTATGGGGTCAACTTCATCGCGCTGCTGCTCATGTCGCGCAACCTCCTTGCCGATCCCGACCTTCCCAACCAAGGCCTCGCGATGTTCGGGTTTCTCTCCGGCATCTCGTTCGCAGGCAACGGCCTAGCCATCATCGCCACCCCGATCGCGCACCGGTGGGTGCCCCCAACGCGGTGGATCCTCATTTGCCTTGGGATCGGGGCGATCTCCCAATCGATCGTTGCCGTGAGCCACTCCCTCACGCCCGTAGCGGTCTCGGCGATCCTGCTTGGGTTCTCCGTGCAGGGGGTCAAGATCGCCGTCGACACAATCGTGCAGCGCGACACGGCCGATGAATACCGCGGCCGCGCATTCACGCTCTACGACACGATGTACAACGCGGCATTCTCTGCTGCCGCCGTGCTAGCCGCTCTCGCGCTGCCCGACACGGGATGGTCGCCGTACGTGTTCGCCGGTGGAGTCGTACTCTATGTACTGCTGACTACGTGGTTCTGGCGCGTGAGCTCAAAACCCGGGGCCACGGCGTAGTTCTACTGCGCCTGTTTGTGCTCGGCCCACCACTCGTGCAGCGCAGCAACGGCGTCCTCGCGCTCCATTGGCCCGTGCTCCATGCGCAGGGCGAGCATGTGCTTGTACGCTGCGCCGACCTCACGGCCCGGCTTGAGCCCGAGGAGCTCCATGATCTCGTTGCCATCGAGATCGGGGCGGATCGCCTTGAGCTCCTCTTCCTCAGAAAGCACGCCGATCCGGTGTTCAAGATCGTCGTAGGCGTGCGACAGACGCGCGGCCTTGCGCTTGTTCCTCGTGGTGCAGTCCGCCCGGGTGAGGCGATGGAGGCGCTCGAGCTGGTCACCGGCGTCGGTCACGTAGCGGCGCACCGCGGCATCGGACCAACGAGCCTCGCCGTAGCCGTGGAAGCGAAGATGGAGCGCCACCAGGTGGGAGACGGCTTTGATCGTTGCCTTATCGAAACGCAGCTCGCGCATGCGCTTAGTGGTCATCTTCGCCCCAACCACCTCGTGATGGTGGAAGCTCACGCCCCCGCCGGGTTCATGACGGCGCGTGGCGGGCTTGCCGATGTCGTGGAAGATCGCAGCGAGTCGCAGAATCAGGTCAGGCTTCGGCACGGGCCCATCCGGACCCGTCTCCTGGGCAATCGCCTGATCGAGCACCGTGAGGGAATGCTCGTACACATCCTTGTGGCGGTGGTGCTCATCGATCGTAAGCTTCATGCCGGGGATCTCGGGCACGACCACGTCGGCCACCCCGGTGTGCACCATGAGCTCAATACCCGTGCGCGGGTGGTCAGAACACATGAGCTTGATGAACTCATCACGCACCCGCTCCGCGGACACGATGGCAAGGCGGTCGGCCATGCGTGACATCGCCGCGAGCACGTCTTCCGAGACGGCGAAATCTAGCTGAGCAGCAAAACGCGCCGCTCGCATGATCCGAAGCGGGTCGTCGTCAAAGGACTGCTCGGCACTGACCGGGGTCTGCAGAATCTTGTTCGCGAGCGCATCGAGGCCATTGAACGGGTCGACGAACACGAGGTCAGGCAGGCGAATCGCCATCGCGTTGACAGTGAAGTCGCGGCGCGAGAGATCCCCATCGAGGGTGTCCCCGTAGGCGACCTCGGGTTTGCGGCTGCCGGCGTCGTAGGCTTCGGTGCGGTACGTCGTTACTTCAACAACGACGTCCCCCTTCTTCGCGCCGATCGTTCCGAACTCTTTACCGATGTCCCAGTGTGTCGAGGACCAGGCCGCGAGAATCTTTTCCGTCTCATCCGGGTGCGCGTTCGTTGCGAAATCCAGATCGGAGCTCAGTCGCCCGAGGAATGCATCACGAACGGGTCCGCCAACGAGGGCGAGTTCGTAGCCGGCGTCAGCAAATCGGCGCCCGAGCTCAAGCACCTCGGGGGAGAATTTCGCAATCACCCCGAGCGCGGTTTTCAACAGGGCGCGTGGATCAACATCTTCACGGTGAGACACAACTCATTAGCGTGCCACGTTTTGCGCGTGTTCGTGAAAAATGGCGCGAGTTTGTGGGCAATATTGCTCAAAAATGACCCCCCACCGCCTACCCGGCTGTTACCCAGTTGTGCCCGCGGCGCCCACGAATATGCGCTTCACCCTTGTACAGTGGCATTATGTCTGCCACGTATCCATCCCCGAGACGCCGGCCTGCCCCGGCGATACCAGCCCCACCCCCGCCTCCGCGCGTCACCTCGACGCTGCCGATTGTGGATGAAACCTCTGCCGGTGGAGTCGTCGTCAAAGTCGAAGACGGCAAAGCCTTCGTTGCGATCATTGCCCGCCGCAACCGTGCCGGCCGCCTCGAGTGGTGTCTGCCCAAAGGGCACCTGGAGGGCGAAGAAACAGCCCCGGAAGCCGCGGTTCGTGAGGTCGAGGAGGAGACCGGAATCTCCTCCGAGGTGATCCGCCACATCGCCACAATCGACTACTGGTTCTCCGGCACCAATCGGCGGGTGCACAAGGTTGTGCACCATTACCTCCTGCACTACCAGGGCGGGCACATCACGGTCGAAAATGATCCGGATCAGGAAGCCGAAGAGGCTGCCTGGATTCCCTTAGAGGACGTCGCGAGCATGCTCGCCTACCCGAACGAACGCCGAGTGGTGGCTACCGCTCGCGATCTCCTCTTTGGACGTCCGTGAGCCGCCGAGCCAGATCCAGATTTGCCGCAAGTCTGGGCGCCGCACTGCTTGGTGCCCTAGTTTTTGCCGCGCCCGCGAGCGCCGCACCCGAGCCGGCCGACGCCATCGAGATCACCCTCGACGATGCCACGCCCCACGCTTTCGACCCCGAGAACGAACTCACGCTCACCGGCACGATAACAAATCGCTCGGACGAACCACTGGAATCGGTGACGCTCTGGTGGCGCATGCAAACCGCCGTCCTCACGCCCGAAATGTACGACGCGTGGTTCGCCTATAAGGAGAGCTACGACCCGCTCACGTTTGCTCGCCACGACCTGCCCGAGTCGATCGCACCGGGTGAGGCAGTCGACTACCGCATGCTCATCCCGCCGGAAAGTTCCCCGTTCGACGCCGCCTCGCCACCCGGGGCACGTGGGATGGAACTCGTCGTCACGGCGAAGAGCGCCGAGGGAAACTCGTTCCGCAACACCGTACGCTCATCGATCGTGTGGTTTGGGGACGACGAGCAACCCGCTGGCGTGACCGTCGCCGTGCCGCTTGCTCCCCTCGCCGAGGATTGGAGCGCCGCGTACGATGAGCGCGTGCCCGTTGGCCCGGTCGCCTTCGACCGGCTCCGCGAGTTGATCGACGCCTTCAATAAGGTGCCGGTGACGTGGGGTGTTGATGCGGCGCTGTTTGATCCCGTGCCGATTGG
>CAYVDF010000155.1:0-4383 GCA_964450475.1 uncultured Pseudactinotalea sp. | reverse complement strand
CGGTCTCGTGGTCCCCCATATCGCCCGGATGATTGTCGGCCCCGACATGCGCCACCTTATTCCCACCTCCGCGGTACTCGGGGCGCTCTTCCTCCTCATCGTGGACAACATTGCGCGCACGTGGTTGACCATGGAGATCCCGTTGGGGATCCTCACCGCCCTCATCGGTGCTCCCTTCCTCGTCGCCCTCATCGCGTGGAACCGCCAATGGTGATGATCGAGGCTGGGTATGTATCCTTCACTTATCCGGAGGCCATGAAGCGCGGGCCCGCGCTTCATGATGTTTCCTTCACCGCCCATGCCGGTGAAGTGACATTCCTGCTCGGACCCAACGGCTCTGGAAAGTCGACACTGTTCAAACTCATCCTCAAACTCCTCGCGGTGCAGTCCGGGCAGATCACGCTCGACGGGCGGGACGTTTCCTCCCTCAGCCATCGCGGGCTCGCTCGGAGAGTCGCCTACATCCCGCAGGATCAAAACGTCACCTTCAACTACACCGTGCTCGACACCGTGCTCACCGGCCGGACGGCGCTCATGGGTCGGTGGGTCAACCGGGTATCGGCGGAAGATTACGCGCACGCCGAAGCAGCCTTGGAGTCGCTTGGGATCGCACACCTCGCTGCCCGCAGGTTGCAGGAGCTCTCCGGTGGTGAACGACAATTGACGTACACAGCGAGGGCGTTGTGCCAGGGTGGCCAAATCCTGTTGTTGGATGAACCGACCTCGAACCTCGACTTCGGCAACCAGGAGAGCTTGTACTCGCCCAAATACGCAACCTTGCTGCGGCCGGATACCTCGTACTGATCACAACACACAACCCCATGCACGCCCTGTACTACGGCGACTCCCTCCTGCTTTTGAAGGAGGGTCGAGTACTCGCGTCGCTTCCACCCACGGACGTCACGGCGCCACTGCTGTCGGAGCTTTATGACTCCCCCATTCGCCTCGTGACCTCACCGGAGGCTCCCGGCCTGAACATTTGCCTCCCTGATTCCCCACCACTTCCTGAAGGAGCCCGATGGCCTGGCAACTCTATGACGATCTAATCGCCCGCATCCCAGGCGGGATCACCGTCACCGACGTCATCTCCTCACATTGGACGGCGGTGCGGACCGACGATGGTCACGCCGGGATCGCGATGACCTATTCGGGTGGACCCCGAGAAGCTATTGACCGAGTCGACCTCGTGGGAATGCCACTGCGTGACGTCGCTGCCCTAGTGAAATCCTGGAATCTCCCACTTGCCGCGATCGGTACCGCCGCCTTGAATGCGTGGTTCAACCGAGCCGAGCACCTCTTCGGCCACGAAGTTCTTGGAGGAGGCGACCAGTCAACCTTCGCATTGCATGCACCCCAGATGGCGGGCAAGCGGATCGCCGCGATCGGCCACTTTAGCGACATAGTCACCTATTCCAAGGATCACGACTTCATCGTGCTCGAGCGCCTTCCTCGCGGAGACGATCTTCCCGATTCGGCCTGCGAGTACGTTCTCGCCGACGGAGACCTTGTCTACATCACCGGCTCAACGCTGACCAATAAGACCCTGCCCCGACTGCTCGCGCTGTCTGCTCACGCGCGGGTTGTGCTCGTGGGTGCCTCTAGCCCCTTCGGACCAGATGTCTTCGGTTCGCAAGTCGCCGAAATAGGCGGGGCGATCGTCACCGACCCGGATCGATGCCTGGCGGTGATTTCCGCCGGCGGTTCGAACTCAGAGTTCCGCCCCTACCTCAGACAGTTCAACGTGTCCTTCGATCAGGCCACGAGTGCCTCTCAATAGATTTCGCAACACATCACTAGGAGAACAATGCGACATGTAAAGATGACCGCTGCCGGTGCAGCACTCCCCCTCGCCCTTGTGGGCTGAGGGAGTGGCGGCCCCGCCGAGACGCCCCCAGAGACATCCCCTGCGTCCACTGAGGAGCCCACCGAGGCGCCTACGGAGGAACCCGAGGCGGAGTCTGGAGAGATCACTGTAACGATATGGTCGGCCGTGTAGTTACCCTGCCGGAACCTGCGAAGAAAGCGTTCGGCGCAGGACCTCCAGCCACCGCGCTGCTCTACACCTTCGGCCCCTCAGTCATGGCTGGGTGGAACTCTCCGGTCTCCGATGAGCAGGCCCATTTCATCACCCCCGAAGCCAGGGATCTACCCGTCCTTGGGCGCGCATTCAGCAAGGGCGGGGACTCCAACCCGGAGGTGCTACTCGCCGAAGGCGTCGACCTCATCATCGATGCGGGTGACCTCAACCCCTCCTACATTGACAGCGCAAACGAACTGCAGGAGCTCACCGGAATTCCGGTGATCCAACTCTCGACCAACCCCGCCGAGCTTGGCGAAGTCTACAAGATTCTCGGAAAGGTTCTTGGCAGCGAGAACCGAGGTGCTGAGCTCGCCGGAGAAGCAGCCCGAATCTATGGCGCCATCAGCGATGGTGCGAAGGAGATCTCTGACCCCGCGCGAGTCCTGTACGCCCAAGGCTTTGACGGGTTGAACACGGCCCCATCGGGATCGCTGCACTCGCGCATTATTGAACTCGTTGGGGCACAGAACGCGGCCGAAGGAGTCGAATCTCCATCTGGTCGGGTCGAGATTGATTTCGAGCAGATCATCAGCTGGGATCCGGACGTCATCATCCTTGGTCCCGACAGCCCCAACGATGAGGTAGCAAAAGACCCCGAAGGGCATGAAGACTTCGGTACGTTGCGGGCCGTGCGTGAGGGCCGCGTCTACATCGCACCGGCTCAGCCCTTTGGATGGTTCGACCGCCCACCCTCGGTCAATCAGCTGCTCGGAATGATGTGGGCAGCCGAAGCGATCTACCCCGAAGCCTACGACTTCGATCTCAATCAGGAAGTGCGAGACTTCTACGCGAACTTCTACCACTACGCCATGAGCGAGGTCGAGGCGAAGCAGATCCTGTCTGACTCACGGGTGGAGTAAACCTCGAGTCAATTCACGGCATGCCCCGAGGAGAGTTAGCGCCTCTCTCCTCGGGGCATCGTGTTGTTCATGGAAACGTGAGGGCACCAAGAAGAGGCGACCCGACAGCGCGAGGCGACGATTCGCCGTCCAAAATAAGAACGGCGCACCAAACAGAGCGGTCCGACGCGTCATTACGCGCCGGCGTCACGCGTGGGGTTAGCCTCCGCGGCGTGCGCGCAGGGCGGCGAGGGCCTCTTCGAGGAGTGCCTGGCCGTCTTCCTCGCTGCGGCGTTCCTTCACGTAGGCGAGGTGAGTCTTGTACGGCTCTGTCTTGGGTACGGCAGGAGGGTTGTCTTTATCCTGGCCGGCGGGCAGTCCGCAGCGTGGGCAGTCCCATTCCTCGGGGATCTCCACCGTCGGGTCCTGCACGAAACTTGGGCGGGTCTGGTGCCCGGAGGCGCACCAGTATGAAACATGGAAGCGTGGAGCAGCATCGCCCCGTTCTGCTTCACCCATCGGGCCTGCGCCAACGCGCGAGCCTCGAATTGCATTACCTCCAGTGACCACTAGGTGCCTCCTTACAGGGCAATTTTGTGCACGAGGTTGAGCAGGACGATCACAACGGTCCACACGACGGTGATCCCGATGGTGATGCGGTTGAGGTTCCGCTCAGCAACACCGGAGGAGCCCATCCGCGATGACAGGCCACCACCAAACATGTCGGACATGCCGCCGCCGCGGCCCTTGTGCATGAGAATTGTGAGCACAAGCAGAAAGCTCGTGATAACCAGGATGATTTCTAGGCTGATCCGAAGTGCGTTCACAATTCCTCAAACTACTGGGTGAAAGTTGTCGGTAGACGTCAAGAGTGTACGTTATTTGCTTGCCAGTGGCGAACTCCTTGGTGAGGTGTGGCCGATTTCGCACCACACCCCACCTCGTGAAGTTACAGCCCGATCGCGTGTGACTGGTAGCGAGCGATGGCGGCAAACTCGTCCGCATCGAGGCTTGCGCCACCAACGAGGGCACCGTCCACGTCAGGCTTCGCCATGATCGAGGCGACGTTCCCGGACTTGACGGATCCGCCGTACAGGATCCGCACCTTCGCGGCAACATCGGCGTCGTAGAGTTCGGCCACGCGGGCACGGATCGCTCCGCACACCTCCTGGGCATCCTCTGGGGTCGCGACCTCACCGGTACCTATGGCCCACACGGGCTCGTATGCGATAACCGCGGAGGCAGCTTGCTCGGCTGAAAGCCCCTGGAGAGCGCCGTCGACTTGGGCGAGGGTGTACTCCACCTGCTCGCCAGCTTGGCGCACATCAAGGCCTTCGCCCACGCAGATGATCGGCGTGATGCCTGCTGCGTATCCCGCTTTCGCCTTCGCGTTCACGATCTCGTCGCTCTCGTTGTGGTACTCGCGTCGCTCTGAATGCCCAACGACGGCGTAGGTCACGCCGA
>CAYVDF010000154.1:0-4383 GCA_964450475.1 uncultured Pseudactinotalea sp. | reverse complement strand
CGCCCTGCGCGTCGTATCCGAGGGTGTCAACCGCATCAAGGAGAACACCGGCCTCGGCGTTCTTCTCATCACGCACTACACCCGCATCCTTCGCTACATCAAGCCCGACTTCGTTCACGTGATCGTTGACGGCAAGATCGTCGAAGAAGGCGGCGCCGAACTCGCCGAGCGCCTCGAAGAGGACGGCTACGACCGTTACCTGGTGAACGCCTGATGAGCGCGCCCACCACGCCCCGGCTGAGCGAGAGGGACGTCGCGGCAATCCGCGCTGACTTCCCACTTCTAGCGCGCACGGTGCGTGGTGGGCGGCCTCTTGTCTACCTCGACTCAGGCGCAACGAGTCAGCGCCCAACCTGCGTCCTGGATGCCGAGGCAGACTTCTCCCGCAACTACAACGCGGCCGTGCACCGCGGAGCCCACTCGCTCGCCGAGGAAGCAACCGAACTGTACGAACGCGGGCGGGAGGTGCTCGCCACCTTCGTTGGCGCACACACCGATGAACTCGTGTGGACGAAGAACGCGACCGAGGCGCTCAACCTCATCGCGTTTGCCTTCAGCGAGACGTCGCTGCGCGGGGGAGACCCCCGCTTCACCATCGGCGAAGGCGATTCGATCGTCGTCACCGAACTCGAGCACCACGCAAACCTCGTGCCGTGGCAGGAAGTCGCCGCCCGCACGGGTGCAACCCTGAAGTGGCTTGGCGCCACCCCCGATGGCCGCATCGACCTCGATACTCTCGACGTCATCGATTCGAGCACGAAGGTCGTTGCGTTCACGCACGTCTCAAACGTCACCGGAGCGATCTCACCGGTGTCGCAGATTGTTGACGCCGCCCGCTCAGTTGGCGCGTTGACTGTCCTCGACGCGTGCCAATCCGTGCCGCACCTGCCCGTGAACTTCGCTGACCTCGGCGTGGACTTCCTCGTGTTCTCTGGGCACAAGATGCTCGGCCCCACGGGCGTTGGCGGCCTCGTTGGCCGCTACGACCTCTTGGAGGCGATGCCGCCGTTCATCACTGGGGGATCGATGGTCGAGGTCGTGACCATGGAGTCGGCGACCTACTCCGCGCCGCCCACCCGATTTGAGGCGGGCACGCAGATGGTCAGCCAGATCGTTGGCCTGACTGCCGCCGCCGAATACCTCACCGAGATCGGCATGGATCAGGTCGCCGCACACGGAGCCGACCTCACCGCCCACTTGCTTGAGGGCATGGCGAAGATCCCCGGCGTGCGAATTCTCGGGCCGGCCGAGGCAGCGGACCGAATCGGCGTCGTCGCGTTCGAAGTCGAAGGAGTTCACCCGCACGACGTCGGCCAAGTCCTCGATAACGCCGGCATCGCAATCCGCGTTGGCCACCACTGTGCCCAACCGATCCACCAGGCCCTCGGCGTTTATGCCTCCGCGCGAGTATCGTTGCATGTCTACAACACGATCGCCGATATCGACGCGTTCCTCACCGCCTTGGCAGGTGTGCGTCCGTTCTTTGGCCTCGGAGGTGACACATGAGCAGCCTCGAGGAGCTCTACCAGCAGGTCATCATCGATCATGCCCGGGAGCGACACGGCTTTGGCCTCATCGATGACGCGGATGGGGAGTCGTTCCAACTCAACCCCACGTGTGGCGATGAGATCCGCCTCCAAGTCAAACTCGACGGCGATTCGATCACCTCGGTCACGTGGGAGGGCCGCGGCTGCTCAATCTCCCAAGCCTCGGCATCGGTGCTGACCGATCTTGTTGACGGCGTCACAACTGACAGGGCCGTTGAACTTTCTGAAATCTTCCGCGAGCTCATGCATGCTCGGCGTGAACCGCTTGCCGATGACAAGCTTGACCAATTAGACGACGGCGCCGCGTTCGCCGGAGTCGCCCGTTACCCAGCGCGGGTAAAATGCGCAATGCTGGGATGGGTTGCGTTACTCGACGCACTTGCAGCAACACAACAAGGAGAACACCGTGACTGAACAGGTACCAACCGTTCCCACGGCCGCAGACGTCGAAGAAGCCCTTCGTGACGTCATTGACCCCGAGCTCGGTATCAATGTTGTCGACCTGGGCCTCGTCTACGGTGTCGTGGTTGACCAGAACAACGTCGCAACGATCGACATGACCCTGACCTCCGCGGCATGCCCGCTGAGCGATGTCATCGAAGCCCAGGCCGTTCAGGCGCTAGAGGGCATCGTGAAAGATCAGCAGATCAACTGGGTATGGATGCCGCCATGGGGCCCCGAGCGCATCACTGACGACGGCCGCGACCAGCTTCGCGCCCTCGGGTTTAACGTCTAAAACCCTCAGCGCCTAGCGTTGAACGTGTCGCACGCTCCCGGCCCGGACTGCATCCCGGTCACGAACCACTGCTGACGCTGCTCGGCTGAACCGTGCGTCCACGTCTCGGGGGAGACTCGGCCTTGCTGTGCCTGGATCCGGTCATCCCCAACGGCCGCAGCAGCGCTGAGTGCGTTGTTCAACTGCTCCCTCGTAAAGGGCTTCAGGAGTGGCTGCCCGCTCGCGTCCGTGGTGGAGGATGCTGCACCCGCCCACGCACCGGCGTAGCAGTCCGCCTGGAGTTCTAGGCGAACAGTGTCCGACTGAGCTCCGGTGCTGCGCCGATCGATTTGGTTCATCGTTCCGACGATGTTTTGAATGTGGTGACCCCACTCGTGGGCGACGACGTACATCTCAGACAGCGCCCCCTCGTCGGCGCCGAGCTGGGTGGTCAACACCCTGAAGAACCCAACGTCGAGGTAGATCCCCTCATCGACGGGGCAGTAGAACGGCCCAACGGCAGACGTGGCAGGGCCACAGCCGGTGTTGGTTTGCCCGCTGAAAAGCTCCATGCTTGGGGTGCGGTACTTCTCACCATACTTCGGCAGCTCCGCTGCCCAGTACGCCTCGAGCGAGTTCGCGGCGCCAACCATGCGGCATTCGACGTCCTGGTTCGCGTCCTCACCTGTGCGGCACTTTTCCGCAAGTGCGGTATCGCTGGAGGCGGGGCCTTGCTGCTGATCGCCACCCACGTTGATGAACTGGGAAAGGTCGATTCCGATGAACTGTGACAGCACAAACAGCAGGATGACCGTGCCGATACCACCGCCGACGGCGATCCCTCCACGGGACCTGCCACCACGGCGAACATTCGAGGTGTCGAGGCGGGCGCCTTTATTGAATGTCATGTACCCAAGATAAACGGAATAAGGTGGAATAACTATCATCCTGGGCGTTATTACAGGTCAGCGCCGCCTATCACCTACACTAGCCGGGTGATTAGTGCGAGCGAGGTGGGCATCACCATCGGTGCGAGAGTCCTCCTTTCTGGGGCAAGTTTTCGTATCGATAAAGGTGACCGCGTCGGCCTCGTTGGACGCAACGGCGCGGGCAAGACAACCCTGACGAAGACCCTCGCCGGCGAATCACTCCCCAGCGAGGGAACAATCCGAACGATGGGCACGATTGGTTACCTGCCCCAGGACCCCAAAGCAGTGGACCTCAACCAACGCGCACGCCAGCGCGTGCTCTCCGCGCGAGATCTTGATGGGATCCGCACCCGCCTCGCCCGCGCAGAGATGGAGATGGCCTCCGATAACGAACGCAAACGCATCCGCGCGATGGAGCGCTACGCACGCCTCGATGCAGAGTTCACCGCCCTTGGCGGCTGGGCCGCCGACGCGGAGGCCGCAAAGATCACCGCGAACCTCGGCCTTCCAGCCGACGTGCTCGACCGCGAGCTCGGTACGCTCTCTGGTGGGCAGCGCCGCCGCGTTGAACTGGCACGAATTTTGTTTTCCGGTGCCGATACGTTGCTACTCGATGAGCCAACGAACCACCTCGATGGGGACTCGATCCAATGGCTGCGCGAGTTTCTCGCCGCCTACTCAGGCGGGTTCATCATCATCTCCCACGACGTCGAACTTCTGCGTAAGACGGTCAACAAGGTCTACCACCTTGACGCCAACCGCGGAGTGCTCGACCAATACAACATGGGGTGGGACCGCTACGTTCTCCAGCGGGAGTCCGACGAGCGTCGGCGCCGCCGCGAACGCGCCAACGCGGAGAAGAAAGCCGACGCCCTCATGGCGCAGGCCGACAAGATGCGCGCGAAAGCAACGAAGGCGGTGGCCGCGCAAAACATGGCCCGCCGCGCTGAGCGCCTCCTCGCAGAGACTCAAGGGGAGCGCCAGGCGGAGAAGGTCGCGCGCCTTCGCTTCCCCGACCCCGCACCGTGCGGACGCACGCCGCTAGAGGCGCAGGGCCTATCGAAGAGCTACGGCTCGCTTGAAGTCTTCACCGGCGTCGACCTCGCGATCGACCGCGGCTCACGCGTCGTCATCATCGGACTCAACGGCGCGGGCAAGACCACCCTGCTGCGCATCCTCGCAGGCGTTGAAC
>CAYVDF010000153.1:0-4385 GCA_964450475.1 uncultured Pseudactinotalea sp. | reverse complement strand
GATATGACCCGCGGCGACGACGTCGGTCGCCCCGTCACCACCCCCTTAGAACTCATCACCACCCGCTCGGGAATGTTCGGAGTCTCCGGCTCGGGCGACACCTCTGGTTACGGTGGATTGCAGACGGCGTACACGCTCCCAGGCGCATCCGATCGCCCGTACGGGGGCTACTTTGATGACGTCGCCGACATCCTCGCCGAAGTGCTCGCTGAGATGGGTATTGACTACGACGACGCGATCGAGAAGGTCGTGATTTACCGCGGCGAAATGACCCTGTTCGTGGCACGAGAGCACCTGCGTTCCGTAGCCAAGGCTCTGCGCGACGATCAGGACCTGCGCTTCGAACTCTGCGTTGGCGCGAGCGGGGTGCACTATCCGCAGGATCGCGGTCGCGAACTGCACGTGGTCTACCCGCTCAACTCGATCACCCACAACCGGATGATCCGGCTCGAGGTCACGTGCCCCGACGCGGATCCGCACATTCCGACCATCACCGACATCTACCCGGCCAACAACTGGCACGAGCGCGAGGTGTGGGACTTCTTCGGCGTCATCTTTGACGGCCACCCCGCCCTCACCCGCATCCAGATGCCCGATGACTGGGTCGGTCACCCCCAGCGCAAGGACTACCCACTCGGTGGGATCCCCGTGGAATACAAGGGCGCCACAGTGCCCGCCCCAGATCAGCGGAGGTCGTACAACTAATGGCTACTCCAATGGCAACCAAGGGTGCCGGCGCTCCGGGCACCGAGGGTGTTTACGAATACACCGCCGAAGGCGGCGACTGGGCTCAGATCGCACTCGATGCGGAGCGCACTGACGACGAGCGCATCGTCGTCAACATGGGCCCGCAGCACCCCTCCACCCACGGTGTTCTTCGCATCGTGTTGGAAATTGATGGCGAAACCGTCACCGAGGCGCGGGCCGGCATCGGCTTCCTCCACACGGGTATCGAAAAGAACATGGAGTACCGCACCTGGACCCAGGGCGTGAGCTTTTGCACCCGCATGGATTACACCGCCCCCTTCTTCCAGGAAGTGGCGTACTGCCTCGCCGTCGAAAAGGCCCTGGGCATCACCGACGACATTCCCGAGCGCGCGAACCTCATCCGCGTTCTGCTCATGGAGCTCAACCGCATCTCCTCGCACCTGGTGGCGATCGGAACAGGTGGTAACGAGCTCGGTGCGACGACGATCATGACGATCGGGTTCCGCGAGCGTGAAGAGATCCTGCGGATCTTCGAAGCCATCACCGGCCTGCGTATGAACCACGAGTACGTGCGCCCCGGCGGCGTCGTCCAAGACCTGCCACCCGGGCTCACCGCGAAGGTTCGCGATGCGATGCCGGGTGTTCTCAAGGGCATCCACGAGCTTGAGAAGCTCACGCTGGAGCTGCCGATCTTCAAGGGCCGCAATATCGGCGTTGGTGTTCTCAACACAACCGCCGCCGTTGCGCTTGGCGCAGCAGGCCCGCTCCTGCGCAGCGCCGGTATCCCCTACGACCTGCGCAAAGCACAGCCGTACTGTGGCTACGAGACGTACGACTTCGACGTCCCCGTGGAAACCTCGGGCGACTCCTACGCTCGTGTGCTCGTGCGCTTTGCCGAGATGCGCGAATCGATGAAGATCGTCTACCAGGTGCTCGACCGCCTCGAAGAACAGGACAAGACGGGCCGCCACCCCGTGATGGTTGCCGACAAGAAGATCGCGTGGCCAGCGCGCCTGTCGGTCGGCAGCGACGGCCAGGGGAACTCGCTCGATCACATCCGCGAAATCATGGGCGAATCCATGGAAGCGCTGATCCACCACTTCAAGCTCGTCACCGAGGGCTTCCGGGTGCCTGCCGGGCAGGCGTACGTGCAGATCGAACACCCCAAGGGGATCATGGGCTGCCACGTCGTTTCCGACGGCGGAACTCGCCCCTATCGGGTCCACTTCCGTGACCCCTCGTTCAACAATCTTCAGGCCCTCTCGATCATGTGCGAAGGTGGCACCATCGCCGACGTCGTGATCTCCGTGGCCTCAATCGACCCCGTTCTGGGAGGGGTGGACCGCTAATGAACACGTTCGGATACCCAAACGACGTCTACGAATCGCTCGTGGCGGATGCGCAAGACCTCATCTCGCGCTACCCCGAAAGCCGTTCGGCTCTGCTGCCGCTGCTGCACCTCGTGCAGTCCGTGGACGGGTACGTCTCGCCATCGGGAATCGCGTTTTGCGCCGACCAGCTCGACCTAGGCCGCGCAGAAGTCTCGGCGGTGGCAACGTTCTACTCCCAGTACAAGCGCCGCCCGAACGGTGAGTACACCGTCGGCGTGTGCACGAACACCCTGTGTGCTGTCATGGGCGGCGATGGAATCTTCGATCGCCTGTCGGAGCATCTTGGGATCGGCCACGACGAAACCACCGACGATGGCAAGATCACGCTCGAGCGCGTCGAATGCAACGCGGCGTGCGACTACGCACCCGTGGTGATGATCAACTGGGAGTTCTTCGACAACCAGACACCCGAATCCATCCTCAAGGTCGTCGACGCGATCCTTGACGGCGAACCCGTCAAGCCAACGCGCGGCCCTGACACCGTGGGCACCTTCAAGGAAGTCTCCCGCGTCCTGGCTGGATTCGAAGACGATAAGGCAAACGAAGGGGTCGGCGCCGGAAAGGCAACGCTGGAGGGCCTGCGCCTTTCGCGTGAGCACGACTGGCATGCCCCGCAGGGAGGTGCGCAGTGACTACGCTGACCCCGGTTCTCAGTGACATCTGGGATGCCGACCGTTCCTGGACGCTCGAGGTGTACTCGCAGCACCACGGCTATGAAGGGTGGCGCAAGGCCGTCACCATGGAACCTGGTGACATCACCGAACTCGTCAAGTCCTCAGGGCTGCGCGGGCGTGGAGGGGCAGGGTTCCCCACGGGCCTGAAGTGGTCCTTCCTCCCGCCCCACGACGGCGGGCCACGTTACCTCGTCGTCAACGCCGATGAGGCGGAGCCGGGCACGTGTAAGGACATCCCGCTCCTGCTCGCGAACCCGCACTCGCTCATCGAGGGCATGGCCATCACCTCGTATGCGATCGGGTCGAACAAGGCGTTCATCTACCTGCGCGGAGAGGTCGCCCACGTGCACCGCCGCGTGCGCAACGCGATTGAAGAGGCGAAGCGTGCCGGCCTGCTTGGGGAGAACATCCTCGGCAGCGGCTACGACCTCGACATCGTTTTGCACTCCGGTGCCGGTGCCTACATTTGTGGTGAAGAAACCGCACTGCTCGACTCGCTCGAGGGCCGCCGCGGTCAGCCGCGCCTGAAGCCCCCGTTCCCCGCCGTTGCTGGTCTGTATGCCCGCCCGACGGTCGTAAATAACGTGGAGTCCATCGCCTCGGTTCCTGGAATCGTGCGCGAAGGCGAGGGCTGGTTCGATTCGATGGGTACCGAGCGCTCGAAGGGCCACGGCCTGTTTTCGCTCTCGGGCCACGTGAACAAGCCCGGCCAGTACGAGGCGCCGCTGGGGATCACCCTGCGCGAGCTGCTCGAACTCGCCGGTGGCATCCGCGATGGGCACCGTCTGAAGTTCTGGACCCCGGGTGGCTCCTCCACCCCGATCCTCACCGAGGAACACCTCGATGTTCCGCTCGACTTTGAATCGATTGGCGATGCCGGCTCGATGCTCGGTACCCGCGCGATTCAGATCTTTGATGAAACCGTCTCCGTCGTCCGCGCCATCACCCGCTGGACCCACTTCTACGCGCACGAATCGTGCGGCAAGTGCACCCCGTGCCGTGAAGGAACGTACTGGATGAAGCAGATCATGGATCGCCTCGAGGCCGGCCAAGGCCAAGAAGGCGACGTCGATCTGCTTCTTGACATTGCCGGCAACATTGAGGGCCGCTCCTTCTGCGCCCTCGGGGATGCTGCCGCGCAGCCAATCGTGGGCGGGATCAAGTACTTCCGTGAAGAGTTCGAGCAGGGGTACCACACCCCGGCATGGGAGCTCTTCCCCTACGAGGCCAACGCACTGTATACCGAGGTCGCACGATGAGCACTACTGATCACAATTCCGTTGCCGAAGAGGTAACGGTCACTATCGATGGTGTGGAGATGAGCGTGCCGCAGGGCACCCTCATCATCCGCGCGGCGGAGCAGGCCGGGATTCACATCCCGCGCTTCTGTGACCACCCGCTGCTCAAACCGCAAGCCTCGTGCCGCCAGTGCCTCGTCGACGTCGGAACCCCCGACCGCGAAGGCACCGTCCGCATGATGCCTAAGCCTCAGCCCTCGTGCGCGATCGAAGTCTCGCCGGGCATGGTCGTCAACACGCAGCACACCTCCGAGGTGGCGGATAAGGCGCAGCACGGGAACATGGAGTTCCTCCTCATCAACCACCCGCTGGAC
>CAYVDF010000152.1:294-4482 GCA_964450475.1 uncultured Pseudactinotalea sp. | reverse complement strand
TGACGATGTGAAGGACCCCCTCACCAGAATCGACGGCTTTCGTCGCCTCGAGGATCGGGCCAGGAGTTGGGGAGGTAAACACCGGTCCGGGGACGGCCGCATCGAGCATGCCGTCACCAACAAAACCAATGTGCAGCGGCTCGTGGCCACTGCCGCCACCAGAGACGATGCCAACCCGCCCCGCAGGCACTCCCCCGCGGCGCACCACGTAGGGCTGGGTGAGATCAGGTCCCAGCTCAACAAGCCCAGAGTGTGCAGCGGCGAAGCCGCGCAGGGATTCGGGCACCACCTCAGATGGGTCGTTGATGAGCTTTTTCATGATGCTCCCTGCTGATGAGACTCGTGTAGCCAACCCTACCCGCCTGCGCGGTGGCCAAATAGTGCCCGGACGTCGGCCGCGAGCACCACCGAACCAAGCACGAGGACCCCGGTTCCCGAGGCAATATCATCGACCTGGCCCTGCTCGGCGAGATCAACCGCGGTGGCGATCGCATCGGGCAGGGAGGAGGCGAGGTGCACATCCTCTGGATCGAAGGTGTTGCGGGCGATCTCGGCGAGGTCAGCCGGATCCATCGAGCGCATCGAATGCGATTGGGTGATGACGACTTCGTCGACGATCCCTTCGATCTCGGCGAAGATCCCGTCCGCGTCTTTATTTGACATGACCCCAACGACCCCGATGAGGCGCGAAAAATTAAAACTTTCCTCAATCGCAGCAGCAAGGGCGTGAGCGCCGGCGGGGTTGTGCCCGGCGTCAACCAGAACGGTCGGGCTCGAGCGCACGAGTTCGAGGCGGCCGGGTGAGGTGACGTTCGCGAAGCCCGCTTCGACGACATCGGCAGGAAGCGCGCGCCCACCCATGAACGCCTCGACGGCCGCGAGCGCAAGCAGCGCGTTCTCTGCCTGGTAGGCGCCAAAGAGAGGGAGAAAAATATCGGCATAGGTCGCAGCGGGCGTGCGCAAAGAAATAAGTTGACCGCCAACGGCGACTTGCCGTTCGGCAACGGCGAGATCGTAGCCAGAAGCTATGATGCGTGCCCCGCGCTCATCGGCTCGCTCGGCGAGGATTCGTTCAACCTCGGGCGCCTGCTCCGCCGTCACGACGATCTGGCCAGCCTCTTTGGCCTTGATGATCCCGGATTTGATCGTGGCGATTTCTTCCAGGGTTGAGCCGAGCCAGGCTTCGTGATCTTTCGCGATTGGGGTGAAGACGGCGACGTCGGCGTTGACGACGTTGGTGGAGTCCCACTCCCCTCCCAGGCCGACTTCGATGACGGCGACTTCGACGGGGGTGTCGGCGAACGCGGCGTAGGCCATCGCGGTGAGCACCTCAAAGAAGCTCAGTCGTGACTGGCCCTTGGCGAGGAGTTGCTCATCGATGATCTGCACGTAGGGGTAGATGTCATCCCACACCTCGACGAACCGGGTGGCGCTGATCAGGGTGGTGTCGATGCTGATGCGTTCGCGCACGGTGTGCAGGTGCGGGGAGGTGAATCGGCCGGTGCGTAGCCCCATCTCGCGAAGGAGAGTTTCGATCATCCGAACCGTCGAGGTCTTGCCGTTCGTGCCGGTGATGTGGATCGCGCGGACCGCGTGTTGCGGGTCGCCGAGGAGTTCCATGAGCCCGGCGACGCGGTCGATCGTGGGGTCGAAGTCGTGTTCAGGGTTGCGCCCGACGATGTTCGAGTAGATCTCGTCTGCGCGGGCAAGGATCGCGGGATCTTCAGCAGCGTCCGCCTCGGCTGGGGCATCGTCAGCGCCGGTGGCGTCAGAGAGCGAGGCGAGGATTGCCTTTGCGGACAGGTCGGTTAGGTCCTCACCCGAGGTGAGGTCATCTTCGTCATGCACAGGGATTAGGATATCCCTCTTGGCACCGAGTCCGTTCGTCGAAGGCCGGTATCGCCGGCGGTGCCCGCGAGGATGACCGCCCCCGCGACCGAAATGAGCACCCCAATGGCAGCGGGGATCGGGTTGTCTCCGCGGACGGTGTCGCCGAGGACGAGCATGCCGATGACCCCGGGCACGATGACGTCTACGACCCACATCACCGCGAGAACCGAGCCGACAGGGGCGCGTTCAAGCGCGCGGGAGAACGTGAAGACGGCGAGCAAGGCGTGGGCGATCATGAGCCACAGCATGGGCTTGGCGAGGATCGAGAACGACACTTCGGTGATACCAAGCGCACGACCGCCGAGTGCTCCCCCAGAAAATGCGAGTCCAGACAGCGCCGCGAGCAGCAACGGCGCACCTCGCTGGTAGACCCACAGGGTCGCGAGGCCGAGAACGACCAAGCCGACGATCATGCCCCACACCATGGTGGGCGGGGTGTGGGCAACGGACTGGGTGCCGGAGAACGCTGCGACGATGACGAGGCCAACACCGGCGACGGTGATCCCAACGAGGTCGCGGCGCTCCAAGATCGTGCCGAGCACGATGCGGCCGAGCACGACGGTGACGGCGAGCGAGCCGGCCAGTAGTGCTTGGACGGTGAACAGCGGGAGCTTTTGCAGCGCGATGAGGGCGCCGCTCCACGCGAGTGCGTCGCACAGGACGCCAAGCATGTACAGCGGCTGGAACATCGCGGTGGGGCCGCCGCGGCGGCGCACCGAGACCGATTGGATAATTGCTCCGACGCCGTACCCGACCATTCCTATGAGGGCGGCAATCCACGGCCAATTCATCTGTGGCTCCGTGGGTGTGCGTCGCGGATGAGCATTTCCTTAGGTTACGCGACGAAGCGGCGGGCATCGGGCATTTCACGTCGACATGACGATTCCCACACCCGCCGCTTCGAGCGGCGGGTCGCCTTAGGCGACCGTGAGGCTCACGCCCACGTCTGCGTCCTTACCTTCGGTGATCTCGATCGTGGAGGCAAGGGTTTCGGCGGCAATGAAGTCCGAATGCTCCTGCGCCCACGCCACCTTGTCGGCAGGTACCGAAAGCGTCAACGCGATGCGATCGGTGATGACGAGGTCGGCGTCCTTGCGAGCGTCCTGCACCTGGCGAACGATGTCGCGGGCATAGCCGGCGGCGAGCAGCTCATCGTCGAGGGCAAGGTCGAGCACGAGGAACCCTCCATCGAGAGTCGTCGCGGCGATGTCCTCACCGGCCGAGGCATCGACCTCGGTCGTCAGAGTGTATTCGCCCTCCTGGAGTGTGATGCCACCAGCGGTGACGATGCCGTCGTCGATCGACCAGTCCCCCGAGCGGGTGGCCTTGATCGCTTGCTGCACCTCCTTACCGATGCGCGGGCCTGCGGCGCGGGCGTTGACCGTGAGCTTGTCGTGCACCCCGTAATCGGTTGCCGAGACGTTCGCCATGTCGAGGAGCTCGACGTCGAGGAGGTTGACCTCTTCGGCGATGAGCTTCGTAAACGGTGCGAGCGCAGCAGGGTGGTGCGTGGCGACGCGGAGCGAGCGCAGAGGCTGGCGCACCCGCAGCTGGTGAGCTTTACGCAACCCGTGGGCTGCTGAGACAACCGAACGCACGGCGTCCATCGCAGCGACAAGCTCCTCGTCCGCAAACTCCTCTGGCAGCGAGGGCCAATCGGTGAGGTGAACCGAACGCTCCCCGGTGAGGCCGCGCCACACCTCCTCAGTCACGAGGGGCGCGAGCGGGGCGGCAACGCGGGCGAGGGTTTCCAGCGCGGTGTAGAGGGTGTTGTACGCGCCTTCGTCTTCGTCCCAGAACCGGTTGCGCGAGGTGCGCACGTACCAGTTCGTCAGCACGTCGAGGTGGTCGCGGATGAGGTGCGCGGCGGCCGGCACGTCGTAGACCTCCATCTCGGCGCGCACCTGTTCGGTGAGGTCGCGGGTGCGGGCGAGGATGTAGCGGTCCATGACGGCGAGGTTTGCGACCTCGTGCGGCTCGACGGCGCGGGCCTGGTAGCCGGCTGCTCCCTCGGCGCTGCCGCCACCAACGGAGTTGGCGTAGATGGAGAAGAAGTAATACGTGTTCCACAGCGGCAAGAGCACGCCGCGGACCTGCTCGCGGATCGCTTCTTCAGCGACGATGAGGTTGCCCCCGCGCAGCACCGGAGAGCTCATGAGGGAAAGGCGCACGGCGTCGGAACCATACTTATCCCACATTTCGGCCGGGTCGGGGTAGTTGCGCAGCGACTTCGAGGCCTTGCGCCCATCGTCGCCGAGCACGATCCCGTGCGAGACGCACGTGCGGAACGCGGGCCGG
>CAYVDF010000152.1:0-284 GCA_964450475.1 uncultured Pseudactinotalea sp. | reverse complement strand
AGTGGTGTTCGAACCAGTCGGCGTTCTCACACGGGTAGTGCACCTGCGCGAACGGCATCGAGCCGGAGTCGAACCACACATCGAGCACGTCGGGGATGCGGCGCATCATCGATTTGCCGGTGGGGTCGTCGGGGTTCGGGCGCACGAGCTCATCGATGTAGGGGCGGTGCAGGTCGGTCACCTCCACGCCGAATGCTTCTTCGAGCTCTGCGAACGAGCCGTACACCTCGGTGCGCGGGTATTCGGGGTTGTCACTCACCCACACCGGGATGGGCGTGCCCCAG
>CAYVDF010000151.1:0-4484 GCA_964450475.1 uncultured Pseudactinotalea sp. | reverse complement strand
TCACCGGCCTCAACATCATCGCTGATCTGCAGCGCCCCGAGCTGCAGTACCCGCCGTACATTCCCACGACACCGAAGGGCCTCGCTCCGGTCGAGCGTTCGACGCCGTCGGACTTCTTCGGCGTACTCAGAGAAGAGGACGTGCTCCTGCACCACCCGTATGATTCGTTCTCCACAAGCGTGCAACAGTTCCTCGCCCAGGCCGCCGCCGATCCGCAGGTGCTCGCGATCAAGCAGACCCTGTACCGCACCTCGGGCGATTCACCGATTGTCGATTCGCTCATCGAAGCAGCCCGCGCCGGCAAACAGGTGCTCGCCATCGTCGAAATCAAGGCCCGCTTCGATGAGAAAGCGAACATCTCGTGGGCGCGCAAGCTCGAACAGGCGGGCGTGCACGTCGTCTACGGGGTACTGGGCTTAAAAACCCACTGCAAACTCACCCTCGTTGTGCGCCAAGAAGGCAACCGCCTGCACCGCTACTGCCACGTCGGCACGGGAAACTACAACCCGAAGACCGCGCGGCTGTACGAGGATCTTGGGCTACTCACCTCCGACACCGAAGTTGGCCAGGATCTCACTCGGCTGTTCAACCAGCTCTCGGGTTACGCACCGAAGGCAACGTTCAACCGCCTCCTCGTCGCCCCGAACTCAGTGCGATCGGGCCTCGTCGAACGGATCGAGCGCGAGGTCGCCAATCACGAGGCCGGCCGGCCGGCGTGGATCAAGTTCAAGATGAACTCCGCCGTCGATGAGGAAACAATCGACGCGCTGTATAACGCCTCCCGTGCCGGCGTGCCCGTCGATATTGTCGTGCGCGGCATCTGCGCGCTCAAGGCCGGCATCCCCGGCCTGAGCGAAAACATCCGCGTGCGCTCGATCCTCGGACGCTACCTCGAACACTCCCGCATCTATGCGTTCGCAAACGATGGGGATCCCGAGGTCTTCATCGGCTCGGCCGACCTCATGCACCGCAACCTTGACCGCCGGGTCGAAGTGCTCATCAAGCTCACTAAGGACGAGCACATCGCCAAGCTCATCGACCTCCTCGACACCTCTGTCGCGCCAACGACCGCCTCGTGGCACCTCACCCACGACCCCGAGCTCGGCCACCAGTGGGTGCGCCACACCCACAACGAGGCGGGCGAGTCGCTGAACGATCTGCAAACGATGATGATGGAAGGGCAGCGCTCCTAGCCCATGGCAAACGTTGTGCAGGCTGCCGGCGCCATCGTGTGGCGCAAGGCCGGCCCCACCCTCGAGGTGCTCCTCATCCACCGCCCGAACTACAACGACTGGTCGTGGCCCAAAGGCAAGCCCCGCAAGACCGAGACCCTGCCCGCCGCCGCGATCCGCGAGGTGAAAGAAGAGACCGGCGTGGAGGTGGCCCTTGGAGTTCCCCTGCCTCCCGTTCGGTACCGATTGGCTGACGGACGGCGCAAAGTTAATTGGTATTGGGCCGCTCACCTCTCCGTTGACTCGGCGATGGTCGAAGCCCGCCCCGACGTTAGGCCTGCGCGCGCGAGGGAGATTGATCAGGTGCGCTGGGTTGATGCGGTCACGGCGCTGAAGATGCTGACGCGGCGCACCGACCGGGAGCCGCTCATGGCTCTGCTTGACTTGTATGCTGACGACCACCTGCGCACGTGGGCCGTGCTCATCGCGCGCCACGGCACGGCAAAGAAGCGCGCGGCCTGGGAAGGTGATGAGCTCACCCGCCCACTCACCAAGTTCGGCTCTAAGCAGGCCCAGCGCCTCATCGCGTTGTTCTCCGCATACGGGGTGCGCAACGTCTACACCTCGCCGTGGGCGCGGTGCACCGACACCGTGGCGCCCTTCGCCGAGGCAGCCGGCTTAGAGGTGAGCGAGATGGAGCTGCTGACCGAGGACGGCGCGCTTGCCAACCCGAAGAAGATCAACCGGCTCATCAAGGAGTCGTTGTTTGAGCAAGTCGGCAACACGATGATCTGCACGCACCGTCCGGCGCTGCCGATCGTGCTTGATGCGCTTCGCGAGCGCGCCCCGTACCGGGTCCAGGATAGGTTCCCGCAGGAGGATCCCTACCTGCGCACCGGTGAGGTGCTCGTGGTGCACGTGGGCATTCGCCCAGGCAAAAAGCGCCCGCGCATCATCGCGGTCGAACAGCACCGCGCCCGCGGGTAGCCTGCCGCGGGGTCGGGCTAGAGCCCCGTGCCTTTCATCGAGCCGGTGACCGGGTCATCGCTTTGCAGAATGCACACGACGTCGCGATCGATCGACCAACTGCCCTCTAACGGGGTGAGGTAGGTAATCCACAGGTCCGACTCGGTGTAATCGGTGCCAACGTAGGGCTCGAAGGCTTCGAGGCAGCCGGCCTGGGCGGCCTCATCGACGGCGGCCTCTCCCGGGAAGTCGCCCTCCGGGAGGGAGAACTTGTGGAACACCTCGGCGTCGTGCTCCTCCGCGCAATCGATCGTCGGCAGTTCAGAGATCTCACCGGCAAGAACCGCAGAATCCAGGCATGCACCAACCTCGGCTTCGAACGGCTGCGCACACCCCACGAGGGATATACCTGCGAGTAGGGCAGTGGCACCGATCATGGCGCCGCGGCGGATGATGCGCATCGCGTCTCCTAAAGGGCTAGTTTTGCACGCTGGATAAGCGTACCGCGAGATCAGATGAACAGGTGAAGAACGAAGTAGACAATCGCCGCTACGCCAGCCGATGCCGGCAGGGTGAGCACCCACGCTGTCGCGATCGAGCGCGCCACGCCCCACCGCACAGCAGACAGACGGCGGGTCGCGCCCACACCCATAATCGCGGAGGTGATCGTGTGAGTGGTGGAGATCGGCGCGTGGAAGATAAACGCCGTCCCATAGAGCACGGTCGCGGCCATCGATTCGGCGACGAAACCGCGGGCGGGGTCGAGTTCGATGACCTTGCGCCCGAGCGTGCGCATGATGCGCCACCCACCGGCGTAGGTCCCGGCTGCGATAGCGACTGCAGCTGAGAGCTTCACCCAGAACGGGATGCCGTCGTCGAGGGTTTGGTACCCACCGGCGACGAGCGCGAGGAAGATGACACCCATCGTCTTCTGCGCGTCCTGCAGCCCGTGCCCAAGCGCGAGCATCGCCGCGGAGAACGGCTGGAACATGCGGAAGCGGCGCATGACCTTACCGGGGGCGGAGTTGCGGAACAGCCACAGCACCCCGACCATGAGCCCAAACGCGATCATGAATCCGACGAGCGGGGAGGCGACCATCGGGATGACGACCTTCTCCAAGATCACGTTCCAGTGAACGTCGGAGAACGACGCGAGCCCGGCACCCATGAGGCCACCGATGAGCGCGTGTGAGGAGGAGGAGGGCAGGCCGTACCACCACGTGATGAGGTTCCAGGTGATGGCGCCAATGAGCCCGGCGAGGACGACGACGAGACCCCCATGGCCTTGGGGGGCGTCAATAATGCCCGACCCGATCGTTTCGGCAACACCGACGCCGAGCATGGCGCCAACGAGGTTGAGGATCGCGGCCATGACGAGGGCAGCGCGTGGGGTGAGTGCGCGCGTGGAGATCGATGAGGCGATCGCGTTGGCGGCGTCGTGGAATCCGTTGGTGTAGTCGAAGACGAGTGCGACGACAACGACAACGATGACGAGAGCGAGCTCCACTGCTGTTCTAGCTTTCCTTCAGAACGATTGACTCGACCGTGTTCGCCACGGTTTCGAAGGAGTCGGCTGCCATCTCTAGCGTGTCGACCACGGTGCGGATGCGCATGAGCTCGACGACGGCGGCCGGGGAGGCCTGGTATTGCGGGTTGCGGAAAAGATCGGCAACGAGGATGCGGTAGGAACGGTCGGCCTCGTTTTCAAGGCGGTTGACCGCGATCCAGTAGTCCTCCAGCTCGCCCATCGTTGCGAGCTTGGGCATCGCTTCGGCGGTGAGCTTTGCGGCTTCCTGCAGCGTTGCAACCTGGTCGGAGACCCCATCGGGCAGTTCATCGATGCCGTACAGCACGATGATCTGGCCCGCGGCCTCCATGTGGTCGATGCAGTCATCGAGCGACTTCGCCAGGTTGTAGATGTCGTCACGGTCAAACGGCGTGACGAAGGTCTGGTTCACGCGCTTGAAGATTGAGTGGGTCGCGGTGTCTGCGACGAGCTCAGCATCTTTGAGCGCCTCGGCCAGTTCGGCACGGTCAGCCGGGTCGGCCTCCACGATTTGGCCAAGCAGATCGGCGCCCGTTACAAGGTGCTCAGCGAGCTCCGCAAACATGGCAAAGAATGTGTTGTCACGGGGGGTGATACTAAAACGCACCGGCTTCTCCGAGATGTGAGCGAAATGAAGCAACGCGTTAAGAGTAGGGGAATTCTCTGTAAAGAGAAACCAAACAGCGGCTGACCAGCCCCCAATTGGGGATTTTGTTGCCAATCCCACGAATTTAACGACGCCGGACCGCCCAGCGCCTGACGGCGCGAAGGCCGCTCGAAGCGGCAGATGTTGGAGCCCG
>CAYVDF010000150.1:0-4496 GCA_964450475.1 uncultured Pseudactinotalea sp. | reverse complement strand
GCCGCGACCCGCGTACGAAGGCACTCGTTGCAAACATGAGCGATGACGATATCTGGGCGCTCAAGCGCGGTGGGCACGACTACCGCAAGCTCTATGCCGCGTACTCGGCCGCCGTCAACCACACCGGTCGCCCGACAGTGATCATCGCGAAGACGATTAAGGGCTACGGCCTTGGCCCCTCGTTTGCTGCGCGCAACGCGACGCATCAGATGAAGCAACTGAAGAACGCCGACCTGAAGCTCCTGCGCGACTCGCTGCGCCTGCCGATCACCGATGAGGCGATCGACGCTGAAGAGCACCTGCCGCCGTACTTCCACCCCGGCATGGATGCTCCCGAGATCGAGTACGCTCTCGAACGTCGCCGTGCTCTTGGCGGATTCATTCCCGAGCGCCGCTCGAAGTACGTTCAGGTCAACACGCCGGCTGAAAAGACCTACGACCGTTTGAAGAAGGGCTCGGGCCACCAGCAGATTGCGACGACCCAGGCGCTTGTGCAGCTGTTCAAGGATCTGCTGCGCGATAAGGACTTCGGCAAACGCATCGTGCCGATCATCCCCGATGAGGCACGCACGTTTGGTCTTGACTCGATCTTCCCCTCGACGAAGATCTTTAACACCCTCGGCCAGAACTACCTAGCGGTCGACCGTGACCTTCTGCTGTCGTACAAGGAATCCGAATCCGGTGGTCTGCTGCACACGGGTATTAACGAAGCCGGTTCGGCTGCTGCCTTCCAGGCTGTTGGTACCTCGTATGCCACGCATGGCGAGCCGCTCATCCCGTTCTACATCTACTACTCGATGTTCGGGTTCCAGCGCACCGGTGACCAGTTCTGGGCAGCCGGCGACCAGCTCACGCGTGGATTCCTCATCGGAGCCACCGCTGGGCGCACAACCCTGACAGGCGAAGGCTTGCAGCACGCCGATGGGCACTCCCCCATCCTTGCCGCGACCAACCCCTCGATGGTCATCTACGACCCGGCCTACGGTTACGAGATCCGCCACATCGTTCGCGATGGTATCGAGCGCATGTTTGGCTCGAACCCCCGCGACCTCGACCGCAACTGCATGTACTACCTCACCGTCTACAACGAGCCGATGGTTCAGCCGGATGAGCCGGAGAACGTCGATGTCGAAGGCATCGTCCGCGGTATCTACAAGCTCCGCGACGGCCAGGGCGAAGGCACCAAGGCACAGATTCTCGCCTCGGGCGTGTCGGTCCCATGGGCGCTTGAAGCCCAGGAGATCCTCGCAAGCGAATGGGGGGTCAGCGCCGATGTCTGGTCAGTGACCTCGTGGAACGAACTACGCCGCGAGGCGCTAGAGATCGAGCAGGATGCGTTCCTGCACCCCGACCGCGAGGCGCGTGTTCCGTTCGTCAGCCAGAAGCTCGCCGGAGCCGAAGGGCCGTTCATCGCCTCGACCGACTACAACCACATGGTCCCGGACCTCATTCGTAAGTGGGTCCCGGGCGAGTACTACACGCTCGGTGCCGATGGCTTCGGATTCTCCGACACTCGCCCCTCGGTACGTCGTCACTTCCTCATCGACACGCACTCGATAGTCACCCGCACCCTCCAGGCACTCGCCGATGCGGGCAAGATCGATCGCAGCGTCGTTGGCCAGGCTGTCGAGAAGTACCAACTTCACGACGTCAACGCCGGCACCACCGGTACAGCCGGAGGCGACGCCTAGCGCGCACGCGGGATCTTAATTCCACACAACCAGTGGGGGCGGTGAACTCATCACCGTCCCCACTGGGGTTTTCGCCACGTGCTTTTCGATTGTTGAGACCCAACAAGAACACACCCGGTTGTGCCCTATCCTGATAGGCATGAGCAATCGCCCCCGCGTGGATTCCATCCCACCTGCATCCGAAGAGCTAATTCGCCGCCTTCGTGGGGGTACTGACCTACTCACGACCGCCGCGCTCAAGCGCCTCGATGACGACCTCGCGTGGTATCGCCAGCTCCCTGCTGAAGACCGCTCGTGGATTGGTCTCGTTGTGCAGTCGGGTATCAAGAACTTCATCGCGTGGTACGAAAGCGCGGGCAAGATTGCCTACAACGCCGCCGAAATTTTCCGCGCCGCTCCCCCGGAGCTCACGCGCTCCATCTCGCTCCAGCACACCCTGCACCTCGTTCGGATCATCGTCGAAGTCGTCGAATCCCACACCGCCGAGGTGGCCCCGCCCAATCTCGAACAATCGCTGCGAGAGTCCGTGCTTTTGTACTCCCGCGAAGTCGCGTTCTCTGCGGCAGAGGTATACGCCCGTGCCGCGGAGTCGCGGGGTGCCTGGGACGCGCGCTTGGAGGCCCTCGTCGTTGACTCACTTCTTCGCGGTGACGGCGATGATTCCCTTCGCTCTCGGGTCGCTGCTCTCGGGTGGGTCGGCCAGGGCAACACGTTCGTCATGGTCGGCCACATTGATGGGGAAATGAGCGATATGCGCGCCGCAGAAATCCGGCGTGCCGCTCGCCGCGCCGCCAAGGACGCACTCGTTGGGATCCAGGGTGATCGCCTCATCGTCGTGCTCGGCGGGGAAGGCAACCTCCGTGCCCAAGCCGAGAGCCTCCTGCCCCGCTTCGGCGATGGTCCGGTCATTATTGGGCCCCAAGTTGATGACCTCGCCGATGCCCCGCGCTCGGCGCGGGCAGCGATCGCTGGGCTCCGCGCCGTAGCCGCCTGGCCCGATGCCCCGCGGCCCGTACTTGCTGACGAACTCTTGCCTGAACGCATGCTCATCGGCGACAAGGATGCTCAACGCACGCTTGTTACCGAGGTCTACCGGCCGCTCCTGAAAGCAGGCTCCTCACTACTGGAGACCCTCTCGGCCTACATCAACGAAGGCCGCTCCCTTGAAGCGACCGCGCGGGTGCTGTACGTCCACCCAAACACCGTGCGCTACCGGCTTCGACGCATCGCCACAGTCACCGGATGGGACCCCTCAGATCCGCGGGAAGGTTTCGTTCTGCAGATGGCTATCGCTGCTGGACGCCTTGCTGAAACGAACGGTTCCCGGTAAGTCCTGCGATGAAGATCACGATAGAGTCGGGATTTGTAGGCTTTCTACAAAGGTACGAGACAAGGTTCGTCCATTCCGTTTGCGCGGTTCCGAGCCTTTCAACGGGAAAGTAGAACTTGTGATTGCACTCCTGTGCCCTGGCCAGGGCTCCCAAACTCCCGGCATGCTCAACGACTGGCTCGAGCTCGCTGGCGCTCGTGAGATCCTCGAAAGCCTCTCGGAGTCGGCCAAGGTGGACCTCATCTCTCTTGGTACCACCGCTAGTGAAGAGGAAATTAAGGACACGGCAGTCGCCCAGCCTCTGATCGTGGCAACATCGATCCTCACTGTCGCAGCGCTCGAAACGGATCTTGGCGATGTCTCCTCCTGGGCAGGCGTCGTCGCCGGCCACTCGGTAGGGGAATTCGCTGCCACCGCCATCGCAGGAATCCTCTCGCGTGAGGACGCAACGCGTCTTGTTGGAATTCGCGGCCGCGCTATGGCCCGCGCCGCCGCAGAGAACGCCACGGGAATGGCTGCAGTCATCGGGCCGGATCCAGTCGCCGCTGAAGAAGCAATCATTAACGCTGGCCTCGTGCCCGCGAACGTCAACGGAGGCGGGCAGATCGTCGCGGCCGGAGCGAAAGATGCGCTCGACGAATTCGCAGCCGCGCCGCCAGAGAAAACCCGGGTCATCCCTCTCGCTGTTGCGGGCGCGTTCCACACGCAATACATGGCTTCTGCAGTCGTCGATGTTCAGCAGGCCGCCGATGGCCTGACTGCGAACGAGCCACAGATTCCGATTCTGACCAATGCCACCGGCAAAGTCGTCGAGTCGGGAGCGCAGATGCTCTCGAGCCTCGTCTCGCAGATCACCTCACCTGTTCGCTGGGACCTATGCCAGGAAACGCTCGGACAGATGAACACTGCTGCGATCGTCGAACTTGCCCCAGGTGGAGTGCTGACTGGCCTCGCGCGGCGCACTTTACGGGGCGTCCCCGCTGTCGTGGTCAAGGGACCTGGCGACCTCGATGCCGCCCGTGAACTTATCTCCGAACACCTTCCCTCCGGCTCTAAGGACGCTTCATGACTACCCTCGCCTCACCCACGCCTTCGACTGGCTCCCGGATCGTCTCCATTGGTGCGTTTCGTGGCGAGAACCTCGTGACAAACGACGATATCGCGGGCCCGATTGACTCTTCCGATGAGTGGATTTCCCAGCGCACCGGGATCAAAACCCGCGCCCGCGCAAACGCCGAGACGACCGTTCTCGACATGGCCGTGGCCGCTGGGAGGGACGCGTTAGACAAAGCCGGCCTCACCGGTGCCGATATCGACATCGTGCTCGTGTCCACGGTGACACACTTTCACCAGACCCCGGCTCTTGCCCCAATGGTTGCGACGGCCCTCGGTGCCGACCCAGCTCCCGCCTACGACATTTCTGCTGCATGCGCCGGCTACTGCTACGGCATCGGCCAAGCCGATGCGTTCGTGCG
>CAYVDF010000149.1:0-4551 GCA_964450475.1 uncultured Pseudactinotalea sp. | reverse complement strand
TCGATACCCACGAGCATGATCACGAACAGGAACAGCATCATGACTGCGCCGGTGTAGACGACGATCTGTGCGATGCCCAGGAAGGTTGCCTCGTTCGCGATGTACATGACGGCGAGGCCGATCATGACTCCGGCGATCGAGACCGCAACGTGGATGGTGCGCTTGCCGAAGATCAGCATGAGGGCACCGAGAACCATGAGCGGGGCGAGGATCCAAAACAACACCCCCTCGGCGCTCGAGATGACTAATGCCTCATTCACTTGGTACCTCCAGAGGGGGCATCGACACGCGAGGCGGCCTGTTCGGCGGCCTTGAGCGTCTCATCATCGGGGCGGCGTTCTTTGACCCATTCGACCTGTGCGGCGGTGGGGCCGGTGACGTTGCCCTTGTAATAGTCGGCGTCGGTCATTCCCTCAGCCATGGGGTGGGGGGCGGCGAGCATTCCCTCGCGCACGGGCGCCAGCAGCTGATCCTTGGTGAAGATCATTTCTGCGCGCGTAAGGCCAGCGAGTTCGTACTCGTTGGTCATAGTCAGTGCGCGGGTTGGGCACGCCTCGATGCACATTCCACAGAAGATGCAGCGTAGGTAGTTGATTTGGTACACCTTGCCGTAGCGCTCACCCGGGGAGTACTGCGCCTCCGGGGTGTTGTTGCCGGCTTCAACGTAGATCGCATCGGCTGGGCAGGCCCAGGCGCACAGCTCGCACCCGATGCACTTTTCTAGGCCATCGGGGTGGAAGTTGAGCTGGTGACGGCCGTGGTAGCGCGGCTCGGTCGGGAGCTTCTCAAACGGGTACTGCTCGGTGACCACCGGGCGGAACAGCGTTGAGATGGTGACGCCAAACCCCGCGACGGGAGCGAAGACCTGGGCGAGGCCGCCCTTTTCTTCACCACCGGCGATCTCGTGGGCCGGGCGACCCACCTCGCCGCCCGAAGGCTTTTGTAGGTCCTTTGAATCACTCATCGTCAGACTCCTTAGTTTCCGCTGGGCTCGTCACGCGTGCGCGGCGAGGCGAAGGCGGCAGTTGCTGGCCTGGTGCCGGCGGGATCGGAAACCCGCCCGCAAAGGCATCGAAGGGCTCATCGCTCGGCTCAGGCGCCTCTTCCAGTTCCACCTCAGCAGGGGCGGGCCGCGCGAGCAGCACAACCATGAGGATGAGGAACACTCCAGCGGCGAGAAGCATCCACGTGCGAATCGGCAGTGGTCCAAGTGGCGCATCGAGGTTGAAGCCACCAAAGTGGATCAGGCCTTGGTAAAGCGACACGAAGACGACCCAGCCAAGCGCAACGGGGATGAGAATCTTCCAGCCGAGGTTCATGAACTGGTCGTAACGGAAGCGCAGTAGCGTACCGCGCAGCCACACGAAGAAGAACATGAGCGTCCACAGCTTCAGGATGAACCACAGCACGGGCATGAAGCCTGCTTCGGCCCATTCGAACTGGTTGAACGGGAAGGGTGCGTGCCATCCACCGAGGAACAGGGTGGTGGCCACCGCCGAGACGTTCATCATGTTGATGTATTCAGCGAGGAAAAACCAGGCGAATTTCATCGAGGAATACTCGGTGTTAAACCCACCAACGAGCTCACCTTCGGCCTCAGGAAGGTCAAAGGGCAGGCGGTTGGTTTCACCGACCATCGACACGATGTAGACGAGGAAGGCAGGCAGGAGCGCGAACGCCCACCACGTTCCACCATTGGCACCGGTTTGTGCGTCAACGATCTGGGAAGTCGACATCGAACCCGAGACGATGAACACCGACACGAGGGATAGGCCCATGCCCAGTTCGTAGGAAATAATCTGCGCGGCCGAACGCATCGATCCAAGCAGCGGGTAGGTCGAACCCGAGGACCAGCCACCGAGCACGATGCCGTACACACCCATCGCGGTGACCGCGAGGATGTAGAGCACGGCGACTGGCATGTCGGTGAGCTGCAGCGGCGTCACGACACCGAAGACCTCGCGCTCAGGCCCGAAGGGGATGACCGCGAAGATCATGAACGCCGTGATTACCGAGATGAGCGGAGCCAAGATGTAGATCACCTTGTCGGCGGCCTTGACCGTGATGTCTTCCTTCAGCAAAAGCTTCAGGGCGTCAGGGATCGATTGGACGAGCCCGAAGGGGCCTCGAACGTTGGGGCCGAGGCGCTGTTGGAGTCGCGCAATGACGCGGCGCTCGAACCACAGGGCGAACAGCACCGAGATCAGGAGGAACACAAGGATGAACACACCCTTGAGCGTCGAGACTAGGAGCGTGTCGTTCGAGAAGTCCGCCATGCGTGGGCCGGCGGCCAAAATCGGGTAATTCATTGGGTAACCTCCGCGCTTGCGCTAAGGGTGACGCTGCTGCCAGCGCCAACGCCGAGCATTCGGTAGACCGAGGAGCCGGGCGAGTTCTGAGGCAGCCACACGACGTTATCGGGCATCGCGGTCGGAACCACCGGCAGGGTGATTTGACCCCTTGGGCCGGTAACAGTGAGGCGGGAGTCCAGCGTGGCGCCGAGTTTCTCGGCCGTTGCTGGCGAGACGCGCACCACGGGGCGGTGAGCGGTGCCCGCAAGGTGGGCTTCGCCGTCTTGTCCGCGACCCGCATCGAGCATCATGCGCCACGTGGCGAGGATGTACTCACCGGCGTCTACTGCGGCGGGCTCGTTGGCTGGGGCATCGACGCGGGCGCCGTCCCAGCCGGAGAACTCCGCGATCTCGCGGTGAACGTCTTCGACGGTGGCGGTACCAAGGTCGACACCCATGGCCGAGGCGAGCATGTCAAGCACGCCGGCGTCGGAGCGGGTGGAGGATTCGAAGACCTGCGCGAACGGGCGTGGACGGCCTTCCCAGTTGAGGAAGGTGCCGGACTTGTACGTCGGCGCGGCAACTGGGAGCACGACGTCGGCGTGCTCGGAGATTTCGCTGCGGCGAACCTCGAGCTGGACCGTGAACGCCTTGCCTGCACCTGCTGCTGCAACCTCGGGTTCGGGCAGGTCAGCCAAGTCGACGGCGCCGAGCACCAGACCTGCGAGGCCGCCTGCGGCTGCCGCGGCGAAGATCTCGCCAGTGTCGCGGCCAGCCTCTGCCGGGAGGGAAGGAACTCCCCACACGGCACCGGCATCGACTCGGGCGTCGGCATCGGTTACGGGGCGGCCACCGGGTAGGAGGTTCGGCAGCAGACCGACTTCAACGGCTCCGCGGTCCCCTGCACGGCGGGGGATCCACGCGAGGCGTGCGCCGGTGGATTCCGTAAGCTTCAGGGCCGCGCTGTAGGCGCCGGGGCTGAGTGCGAGGCGCTCACCGACGATGACGATCGCGCCGGATTCCCGAAGGGCTGCGGCAACCGTGCGCTGCTCATCGGTGGAGCCACCGGCGAACAGTGCTTCGAGGGTGTCAGCTTCGCGGCCGGGCAGGGTTTGAAGGAGCGTTGCGCGCATCTTCGTGGTGCCGCGGGTCTCGAACGGGGCGATCGTGGCGACCTTTGTGGTTCCCATGATCGCGCCCTTGCGCAGACGCAAGAATACGTTGCCGGCTTCCTCTTCTGGCTCGAACCCGACGAGGAGAACCATGGGCGAGTTCTGCAGGTCTGCAAACGTTACGTCCATCGGCTTGCCGGCGACTGCCGAGCCGAGGAACGCGAGCTCCTCGCCCGAGTGGGCGCGGGTGCGGAAGTCGATGTCGTTCGTGTCGGTGACGACGCGGGCGAACTTCGACCAGCCGTAGGCGTCTTCGAGCGTGAGGCGACCGCCAGGAACGAGTCCGACACCGCCGTCCGAAATCGCCTTGGTGAGGCCGCGGGCGGCGAGGTGGATGGCCTCGGACCACGAGGTGGTCTCGAGCACGCCGGTTTCCTCGTTGCGAACGAGCGGGGTGGTGAGCACGTCGGGGGCGGACTGCCAGTTGAACGCGAAGCGGTCCTTGTCGGTGATCCACTCTTCGTTGACCGCCGGGTCGTCGCCCGAGAGGCGGCGCATGACCACGCCACGGCGGTGGTCGATGCGGATGGCCGCACCGCTGGCGTCGTGCTCGGCGATCGAGTCGACCGAGACGAGGTCGAACGGGCGGGCGCGGAAGCGGTAGGCCGCGGAAGTGAGGGCACCAACGGGGCAGATCTGGATCGTGTTTCCGGAGAAGTACGAAGAGAACGGGCGACCCGTGGAGTCCACTTCGGCGGTACCGACCGTGCCAGCAGCGCCGGAAAGAACCGATGCGACGCCGTCGGGGCCAACGGCCTCTTCGGAGTGCAGCAGGTCGCGCTCGACCCCATCGCGCGGGGCGATGTCGAGCAGCGTTTCGTCGAACGCACCGATTTGCTGGGCGTGGAGGGTGCCGACCTCGCGGCTCGGCTCTCCCCCGCCTCGACCCTGGAGGGCGATGAACGGGTCACCTGCGATCTGCTCCTGGAAGCGCACGCAGCGCTGGCACAGGATGCAGCGGTCACGGTCGAGCATGATCTGCGTGGAGATCTTCACCGGCTTGGGGAACGTGCGCTTGATGTCGATGAAGCGCGAGGTTGCCCGGCCGTTGCTCATGGCCTGGTTCTGCAGCGGGCATTCCCCACCCT
>CAYVDF010000148.1:0-4602 GCA_964450475.1 uncultured Pseudactinotalea sp. | reverse complement strand
GTGATGACAAGGCCGAGGAATTTCAGCGCCGGTACCGCGAAGTCGATGTTCTCCTCATTGACGACATTCAGTTCCTCCAGGGCAAAGAACAAACGATGGAGGAGTTCTTCCATACGTTCAACACCTTACACAACGACTCAAAGCAAGTGGTCATCACATCAGATCTTCCACCCAAGCTGCTCAATGGCTTCGAGGATCGGATGCGGTCGCGTTTCGAGTGGGGCCTCCTCGTTGATGTGCAGCCGCCCGACCTCGAGACCCGGATTGCCATCCTTCGCAAGAAGGCGAGTGCCGAACGGATTGCCGCACCCGATGACGTGCTGGAATACATCGCCTCGAAGATCTCCACGAACATTCGTGAGCTCGAAGGCGCGCTCATCCGAGTGACGGCGTTTGCCAACCTCAACCGCCAGGATCTCGAAGTGTCGCTGGCGGAGATGGTGCTCAAAGATCTCATCGCCGATGCCGGTGATGCTGAGATCACTCCGAGCACGATCATGGCTCAGACCGCGTCCTACTTCTCTGTCTCTCTTGATGAACTCTGCAGCGCCGATCGTTCACGCACCCTGGTCAACGCTCGGCAGATCGCCATGTACCTCTGCCGCGAACTCACCGACCTGTCGCTGCCGAAGATCGGGCAACTCTTTGGCAATCGCGACCACACCACCGTCATGCACGCCTACCGCAAGATCTCCGCACAGATGGCGGCAAAGCACGCGACGTTTAACCAGGTAACCGAGCTCACGAACAAAATTAAGCAGCAGGCCAACTAAATTCCCTCAAGCTTAGATTGAGGGTTCACCTGCCCTCTGACCTGCACAAACGTCGTTGACCACGCGAAATATTTTCAACCTGCACAAATGTTTCTGACCTGCTCATACACAGGTGTGGATAACCCTGTGGATAGCCGTGGATTGAATGACAAAAGCTGTGAACAACTCAGTGAACAACTGTTGAACGTTTGGGGACGTTCTTCCTCTATCCACAAGCTCGCAAGAGCGATGCACACTCCGTCCACGTCGCGTCCACACACAAAATTGTGCCCTGACCAGCAGCTATATGGGTTATGCACATGTTCCACAGCCCCTATGACGATGAAGAACTAAAGCTAAAGGAATGAAACTGTGGATACCAACATTAACGATCTCACGCTAGAAACTAACGTAAACAACAAAACTACACACCTGCCTTCCAAGAGGCTCAACCGCGCGCTGCGAAGGGGCTACAGTTGTCTAACAGCGCGGGTAGAATCTCAAGATTCGCACGCAAGTAATTTGTGGCAGTCATCGAACAAGGAGAATTCAGCACAGTGAAGTTTCGCGTTGACCGTGATGTCCTAGCCGGGGCTGTTTCTTGGACTGCACGCACGTTGCCCAACAGGCCCGCCGTTCCTGTCCTCGCAGGAATCCGCATTGAAGCATCCGAGGATGGAACGCTCGACCTCACGACCTTCGACTATGAAGTCTCAGCTCGGTCTCGGATTTCCGCAGATGTCGATACCGCAGGCACGATCCTCGTTAACGGTCGTCTCCTGTCAGAGATTTCTAAGTCACTGCCCGATCGTCCCGTGCAGTTCGAGTACGACGGCTCAAAGGTCAACGTCACGTGTGGCTCCTCGCGCTTCACCCTTGGCGCGATGTCGGTTGAGGATTACCCCGCGCTACCGGATATGCCCGAGCATGCCGGCTCAATTGATGTCGATGATTTCACCCGCGCCGTCTCCCAGGTCACCGTCGCTGCTGGCCGAGATGAATCGCTCCCACTGCTCACGGGTGTGAAGATCGAGATCAACGGCGACCAGCTCACCCTGCTCGCAACGGACCGGTACCGCCTCGCGCTTCGCGAAATCACGTGGCAACCGTCCACGCCGTCAATGGAACGAGAAACGCTCATCCGCGCACGCGTGCTCACTGACGTTGCTCGTTCGCTGCACAGCGGCGGCCGCCTCGACGTGTCGCTGTCACAAAACTCCGACATCATCGGGTTCGAATCTGAAGGTAGCCGCACAACATCGACGATGATTGACGGCGATTACCCACCGGTTCGCCGTCTCTTCCCTGATCAAACGCCGATCCATGCGGTCGTCAACACGGCCGCGATGATTGATGCGGTCAAGCGTGTCTCGCTCGTGGCCGAGCGCAACACTCCGATCCGTCTGTCATTCACCGACGGTCAGGTCGTGCTCGAAGCGGGTCAAGGTGAAGATGCGCAAGCCTCAGAAGCGCTCGAAGCCAAGCTCGTGGGCGAGGACGTGGAAACCGCGTTCAACCCGAGTTACCTGCTCGATGGGCTCGGCGCCATTGAAACCGACTTCATCCGGCTTTCGTTCACGCACGGCACCAAGCCGGTGCTGTTTACCGGCCAGGAATCGCTCGAAACCGACGATCACGACACGGATTTCAAGTACCTGCTGGTGCCAATTCGATTCTCCAGCTAGGAGGAATCATGCACATCGGAATTATCGGCCTCGGCCGAATGGGCAACAACATGCGCGCCCGCCTGCGCGCCGGAGGCATCGACGTCACCGGGTATGACCCCAGCGTTGACACCTCCGATGTCGGCGGCGTTTCCGAGCTCGTCGCCGCACTCCCGGAACAAAAAATTGTGTGGGTCATGGTACCCGCCGGAAAAGTCACCGACGACGTCATCACCGAGGTCTCCGGTCATCTCGGCGAAGGCGATGTCATTATTGACGGCGGAAACACCCTTTTTCATGATGACCTTCGCCGTAGCGAAGAGCTCGCCCCACGCGGCATCACCTACGTCGACGTTGGCGTATCTGGTGGAGTCTGGGGCGATGAACTCGGGTACGGGCTCATGGTCGGCGGCGATGACGAAACGATCGAAACTCTCATGCCGGTGTTTGACGTACTCCGCCCCGAAGGTCCCCGCGAAGAAGGATTCGTTCACGCCGGCCCCGTAGGTGCCGGGCACTACTCAAAGATGGTGCACAACGGCATCGAATACGCGCTCATGCAGTCGTACGCCGAAGGGTATGAGCTGCTCGCGAAGCGCACGGATCTCATCACAAACGTCCCCGAGGTGTTCAATGCGTGGCGCCGCGGCACAGTCGTGCGCTCCTGGCTCCTGGACTTGCTTGCCCAGGCGTTGAAGGAAGACGCCGATTTCTCGAACATTCGCGGATACGCCGAAGATTCGGGCGAAGGGCGCTGGACGATTCAGGAAGCGATCGACCAAGCTGTGCCAACGCCAGCGATAAGCGCCGCGTTGTATGCGCGGTTCGTCTCCCGCCAAGATGACTCCCCAGCGATGAAGGCGATCGCCGCGATGCGTAACCAGTTCGGAGGGCACGCGGTTAAGCTTGCCGATGATTAATGTACGTCTCTGATCTTGCGTTAACCGACTTTCGTTCCTACGAACACGTTGTGCTTTCGCTCGATCCGGGCGTCACAGCATTCGTTGGGCCAAACGGCCAGGGCAAGACCAACCTCGTCGAAGCGATCGCGTACCTCGCAACCTTCACCTCCCACCGAGTCGCCGGCGATGCTGCGCTCGTGCGGGCCGGCACCCCGCGCGCCGTCGTCCAGGCGAAGGTCATGAAGGGCGAACGCGCAACGGTTCTTGAAGTCGAAATCATCGCCGGTAAAGCCAACCGAGCGCGCCTCAACCGCGCCCCCGCACGCCCGCGCGACCTGCTCGGGCATGTGCGCACGGTGTTGTTCGCTCCGGAAGACCTTGCCCTCGTCAAGGGCGATCCGAGCACCCGCCGCAGATTCCTCGATGACTTACTTGTCGTGTTTAGCCCGCGCCTTGCCGCCGTTCGCTCCGATTATGAACGCGTCATTAAGCAACGCAACGCGCTGCTGAAAAGTGCTGGAGCCGCACGCCGGCGCGGAACAACCGCCGACCTTGGCACCCTCGATATTTGGGACGCGAACGCCGCCAAAGCAGGCGCTGAGCTCATCTCAGCACGGGTCAAACTGCTCGCTGACCTGAGGCCCCACCTGCATACGGCCTATGACGACGTCTCCGGTCAGGTCGGACAGGCCGATGCATTTTACCGTTCTAGCCTCGAGGGTAAAGACGAAAGCATCCCGGAAGAATCGCTCATGGATGCCGCGCTCGTCGAAGCACGGCTCTTGGAGGCGATGGGGCGACTTCGCAACGCGGAGATGGAGCGCGGGGTGACGCTCGTTGGGCCGCACCGCGACGACGTCGAATTTGTACTTCGAGGCTTGCCCGCCCGCGGATACGCGAGCCACGGCGAATCCTGGTCGTACGCGCTCGCGCTGCGCCTCGGCTCATATGCACTGCTGCGTGAAGATTCCTGGACGGATCAGGGGGATCCGATCCTCATCCTCGATGACGTGTTCGCCGAACTTGATGCCGGCCGCCGCCGTCGCCTAGCGGAAATGGTCGAAGACGCCCAACAGGTGCTCATTACCGCCGCCGTTGCTGAAGATATCCCGACCGACCTCACGGGCGGGCGGATCGACGTCATGGACAGCGAGGTCACGCGTGTCTACTAACGATGACCCGGATCCCCACGTGCTCGCGAAGGCCGCCCTAGCCCGAGCCAAAGATACTGCCCGCAACCGGGGCTTTCGCACACGAACAGGCCCGAAAAAACAAGTTTCGCAC
>CAYVDF010000147.1:2860-4618 GCA_964450475.1 uncultured Pseudactinotalea sp. | reverse complement strand
GATGGTGCGCAGGGTTCCTTCAATATCGGCTAGCCCAATCCCGAGGTAAAAACCCTGGCTCACCTTACGGTTGTTAATGAGAATTTGCACCGGAGGCATTCCGATCGCGCGAAGTCTGTCAAACGCGGATGCAATGACAATCGGCATCTCTGCTTCGAAGTGCGCAGGCAGTTCACCGGAGCCAACAACATCGATGTCAGCTTGAAGGAATTCGCGGAACCGCCCATCTTGTGGTCGCTCACCGCGCCACACTTTTTGGATCTGATAGCGCTTGAAAGGAAACTCGAGCTTACCGGCGTTCTCTACTACGTACCGTGCGAATGGCACCGTCAGGTCGAAGTGTAGGCCGAGCGTGTTCTTATCCGTGGCAGCGTCGTCATCATCGTGGAGGCGGCGCAGCACGTAGACCTCCTTTGACGTCTCCCCTTTCGAAAGCAGCTGCTCGAGCGGTTCGACGGCGCGCGTCTCGATTTCGCAGTAACCGTGGAGCTCGAAGGACTCCCTCAAGGTCGAGATGATGTGCGACTCAACGATGCGTTCGCGGGGTGACCATTCGGGAAAACCGGACAAGGGGCGTGGACGATTCATGGTTGCATTCTCTCACTTACGCTGCTGATTCCGTGTCGAGGCTGCGCGCGGGGAGTAGGAAATGTGACGTAGATTCCCAAAACATAGAAGAACGTAATAAGTCCGTGACCGTTAAAGCCACTTAAGTCCCTGGCCCGCTCCCTAGAATGGTGCGTCGGAATGAGGTGCATATGACTCCCAATAACTCACAGCGACAACGCGCTAGTAGCCGCGGATTTTTCTTTGCAATCCTTGCGGTCACCATCGGCGTCATCGTTGCAATGGTTGTTGGAAATGGGTGGCTCTCGGCGAGCCAGAGCAGCACCCCAGACCCCTCGCAGTCGCCTCAGCAAGGTGCGCCCGTCCCAGAGCTTGCGCAAGGCCGCGACTGGGATGTCACGTTACGCACTTCAGTCGGCGACATCTCGTTCACACTTGATGGAGCCGCCGCACCAGCCGCCGCTGCAAGTTTCATTCATCTGGCAGGTGAAGATTTCTTCGATGCCAGCGAATGCCACCGCCTGCTGCCCGGATCACTCCTTCAGTGTGGCGATCCGACGGGCAGTGGACGAGGCGGACCTGACTACCGGTTTGGGCCGGTCGAGAACGCGCCGTCAGATAACATGTATCGGGCAGGTACAGTAGCCATGGCCCGAGTTGGCGGAGACGCCTACTCAATGGGCTCGCAGTTCTTTCTCGTATTCGAGGATGTCTTTCTACCCGCAGACCGCGCCGGTGGTTATTCCGTGATTGGAACCATCGACACCGGTCTGGAGGTCCTGAAAGACATCGCCGAGGCGGGAACCGTCGATGGCTCCAACGACGCCGCGCCCAAAACGCGCGTCATCATCGAAAGTGTGGAGGTCAAATGACCGAGCAACAGAATCCAGAACCCGTCGGAGAATCTGACGAGGCATCAGTAACATCGGACGCTACCGCCGAGGCGCTGGCGCCTGCGCAGGAGCCAAGCCTGGCACCGCCGGCGGCCGAGGAGGCTGAAGGTGCAGGAGACCCCGCGCCAGTCGAGGAGCCTGCAACGCCTGAAACACCGAGAGTCCCTGAAGCAAGCGAGGCCACCGGGGAATCCGCCGTCGCCGAAGCTCCCGAGGCTGCTGACTCGACCGAGGAGCTCACCTCTGATGAACAGGCGGCAACTGAACCTGCCGATGAACTGGTCGTAGCCGAGGCTCC
>CAYVDF010000147.1:0-2760 GCA_964450475.1 uncultured Pseudactinotalea sp. | reverse complement strand
CCGACACCGGCCGCACTCCCGAAGCAGGCTGCGCCTGCTGCTGCGGTTCCCGAAGCACCCGAACCGGTCGTTGACGCCAAGGACATCGAGGACGCTGAGAAGTTCGGCAAGGTCGACGCTGAGGGGAACGTCTATGTTCTCGAAGCAGCCGGCGAACGCCTCGTAGGCCAGTATCCTGGCGTGTCCGAGCACGAAGCACTCTCGCTGTATGTACGGCGCTTTGTCGACATCAAGGCCCAGGTTGCTCTCTTTGAGACTCGCCTTGCCACCCTCAGTGCCCGTGACCTCGACTCTGGGCTTGCATCGCTCGATGAGACTCTGAAGGAGCCAGCGGCCGTTGGTGACCTCGACGCGCTCCGAACCAAGGTTGAAGAGCTCAAGACTCGCGTTGAGGAGCGCAAGGTCGAGCTCGTGAAGGAGCGTGAGGCCGCGAAGGCTGAAGCGCTCGCGAACCGCACCCGCATTGTCGAGGCTGCTGAAGCCATTGCCGCAGCGGATCCGGAGAAGATTCAGTGGCGCCAGCAGGGTTCACGCCTGCGTAACCTCCTTGATGATTGGAAGAACGCTCAGCGCACTGGCGCGCGCATCGATAAGCCAACAGAAGATGCGCTATGGAAGCGTTTTTCCGCAGCACGTTCAACGTTCGACCGTGGCCGCCGTCAGTTCTTCGCAGAGCTTGACCGGAAGCACGCTGAGGCAAAGGCAACGAAGGAACGCCTCATTGAGCGCGCAGAAGCACTTCAAGATTCCAGCGACTGGGGTCCAACCTCAGCCGCCTACCGCGGGCTCATGGACGAATGGAAGGCGGCTGGGCGCGCTTCCCGCAAGGACGATGATGCCCTGTGGGCTCGATTCCGCGCCGCGCAAGATGTGTTCTTCCAGCGCCGCCAAGCCCAGAATGAGGCGATCGACGCCGAGTATGAGGAAAATCTGAAGGTGAAGCTTGCTTTGTTAGAGGAAGCCGAGAAGATTCTCCCGATTAAGGACATCGAAGCGAGCAAGGCGACGCTGCGCGGTCTTCAGGACAAGTGGGAAGAGGCCGGCAAGGTCCCCCGTGCACAGATGCGCAGCGTCGAGGGCCGATTCCGTGCCGTCGAGCAAGCGATCCGCGACGCCGAGCAGGCCGAGTGGAAGCGAACAAACCCACAGATCCAAGCACGAGCCGAGGGTGCTGCCGCCCAGCTACAGGCCGCAATCGAGGATCTCGAAGCGAAGCTGGCGTCGGCACAGGAATCTGGCGACGCCACACGTATCAAGGCCGCTGAAGAAGCACTCGCCGCCCGCAAGGCGTGGCTAGAGCAGGTGCTGAAGGCCGCAGAGGACCACAGCTAATTACTCGTAGTACACGCCCGTTACTCAACGTTGTAGCGGGCGTGTACTGCTGGGTTTTCAGCAGGTTCATCATCGGCCTTGCTTCCGGTGACACGGAACGCATCGAACACGCTCTCAATTCCGCGCACCTGTCCGAGCACATGCCCAAGATGTGAAGGCTCGGCCATCTCAAAAAGGAACCGCAGCACAGCAACGCGGTCTGTTGTTGTGCCCACGTTGGCCGAGAGAATATTGACGTGGTTGTCGCTGAGCACCTTCGTCACGTCGGACAGCAACCCATTGCGGTCGAGCGCCTCGACCTGGACCTGCACGAGGAATACCGCGGCATCGTGCCCTCCGGCCCACTTCACGCCGATGACTCGGCCGTCGTCGCTCGCGCTCATGTTCTTGAAGTTGACGCAATCTATGCGGTGCACCGACACGCCGTGCCCTCGCGTAACGAACCCAGAGATCTCATCTCCTGGCACTGGCGTACAGCACCGCGCGAGCTTCGTCAGAGCCTCAGCATCCTCCAGCCCCTCGACAATGATCGCTGACGACGACGTTACTCCCGTGGCGGGGCGGGCTCGCGTCGGCCGTGTGGCTTCGGCGAGGTCTTCCTCGGCTCCCTCTTCGCCTCCGACCATGCGCAGCAAGCGATCGAGGGCGTTGCTCGCGGAAATATGGCCCTCGCCAATCGCGGCGTAGAGAGCAGAGACGTCCTTGTAGCTGAGTTCATGCACGAGTGCGAGCATGTTGTCTGCAGAGAGCAGACGTTGAAGCGGCAGGTTCTTCTTGCGCACCGCTCGAGCGAGCAGATCCTTGCCTGCCTCAATCGCTTCTTCACGCCGTTCCTTCGTGAACCACTGCTTGATCTTGTTGCGTGCCCGTGGGCTTCGCACGATATTGAGCCAATCGCGGCTCGGCCCTGCCGACTGCGATTTGGAGGTAAACACCTCGACGGTGTCTCCGGTTTCCAGCTCAGAGTCAAGGGGAACGAGTCGCCCATTCACTCGCGCGCCAACGGTGCGGTGCCCAACCTCAGTGTGAACGGCGTAGGCAAAATCAATCGGCGTCGCCTCCGCGGGAAGGGCAATCACGTCGCCCTTGGGCGTAAACACATAGACCTGCGCGCCCGACATCTCGTAGCGCAGCGAATCGAGGAATTCCGTTGGATCCACGGTCTCCCGCTGCCAGTCAACGAGCTGTTGGAGCCACGGCATGTCGCCACCTGACTGCTCTGAGACCTTGCCGCCACGCGATTGCTCCTTGTATTTCCAGTGCGCTGCCACCCCGTATTCAGCGCGGCGGTGCATCTCATGGGAGCGGATCTGGATCTCCACCGGCTTGCCCTCAGGCCCGATAACGGTCGTGTGCAGCGACTGGTACATGTTGAACTTGGGCATCGCGATGTAATCCTTGAACCGTCCAGGGATCGGGTTCCAGCGG
>CAYVDF010000146.1:0-4642 GCA_964450475.1 uncultured Pseudactinotalea sp. | reverse complement strand
CTATATGGGCCAGGTCATCCAGGCCGGAGCAGGCCAAGGGCCCGCGCGCCAGGCGGCCGTCGGCGCCGGCATCCCCTTCGACGTGCCCGCGATGACGATCAACGCGATCTGCCTTTCGGGGGTCGAGGCGATCACCGCCGCAGTCCGCCTCATCAAAACCGGCGAAGCCGACATCGTCGTGGCCGGTGGGCAAGAGTCGATGTCACTCGCCCCGCACCTGCTACCCCTGCGCGCCGGCGTCAAGTACGGCACGGCCGAAGCGATCGACACGGTTGACTACGACGGCCTGACCGACGCCTTCGAGAAGCGCTCGATGGGCTCCTCCACGGAGGCCGGAAACGCTGATCTTGGCCTGACCCGCGAAGAGCAGGACGCGTACTCGGTCGACTCCCACACGCGCGCGGCTGCTTCCGCTGAATTTCACGCCGGCGAGATCGCCCCGTACACGGTCTCCTCCCGCCGGGGCGACACGGTCATCGACGCCGATGACGGAGTTCGCGCGGACACCACCGCCGAGAGCCTCGCGCGCTTGCGCCCCGCCTTCGCCAAGGACGGTACGATCACCGCCGGTAATGCCTCTCAGATTACGGACGGCGCCGCTGCGGTAGTCGTCGTGTCCGAGGCGGCGCTCGAAAACTACGGCCTGACGCCCATCGCCCAGATCGAGGCCCACGCCTTCGTCGCAGGCCCAGACGTGCGCCTGCACTCCCAGCCCGCCAACGCGATCCGCAAGGCGCTGGAGCGGCTGGAGGAAGCGGGGGAGAAGGTCGAGGCTGGTGTTCTGAAGGCCGTGGAAATCAACGAGGCGTTCGCAGCCGTTGTGTTGCAATCGGCCAAGGAACTCGGGCTCGACCCGGATGTCGTCAACCCCAAGGGCGGAGCGATTGCGCTCGGCCACCCGATTGGTGCCTCGGGCGCTCGAATCGTTGGCTCGCTCGCGCGCCAGCTCGCAGAAATCGGCCCAGGCACTCGCGGCGCCGTTGGAATTTGCGGCGGTGGAGGCCAGGGCAGCGCAATGATCCTGCGCGCCGTCTAAAACGCCTGCGCGCGGGGTGAGTCTGCAGGACAATTGAGATGCCGGCATCCTGGAGAAAGGACTCATGATGAGTGCGTTGGACGACATCAAGAAGTAAGTAGCAAACCCGAACGAAGCAGTTGTGGCCGAAATGGAGAAGGTGTACCGTCTCGCGCTGACGAACGCGGATGCGCGTCTCGTGGCGTTCACCGACTCAGCAGAGCTAGAGACGGTGCGCGAGAACTTCGTCAAGGGCAAGCTCGGTGTCACCGATTCCGATGAATCAATTGACGCCGCGATCGCCGAGGTCGGGGAGAAGGTCCCAGGGCGCCGCCAGCGCCTGACCGTGTACTACCTGCTCGCAGAAAAGTACGGCAAGCTTTCGGTTTTCGGAGGCTAAGCAGTTTCACCAGGCCGCGCCCACTGGGATTCCTCCCAGTTGGGCGCGGTTTTCTATGCCCGCGAAGCGCCGTGTTGACAATGGCCGCTCGACGTCCCAGAATGAAACCTGAACCAGTTGTCAGGAATGGGTGGGATGATCCACCCGAACCAGAGTAGGTAACGAACATGGTTGACGATGTCGTCGAAGCCCGAACCGCTACGTACTCTTGCCTGCCCACTGTACTGGACGCCCGCGTGAGTGGGCGAGAAACGAACGTTGCAACGACGAAGGCGGTGACCCGGTGAAACTCCCAGACCTCATTGCCAAACAGGCCTACCTCTACCCGGACCAGATCGCGCTGATCGATCCAAGCCCGCACCCCGACCTCATCACGAACCACGAGCGCGGTTGGCGCGAACTAACTTATGCCGAGCTCAACGAGCGGGCGTCGCGGTTGGCGGAATTCCTCGAACAGCACTGGGGGGTCACGGCGGGCACGCGCGTTGCAACGCTCAGTCACAACCGCATCGAGGCAGTAGAGCTGCTTTTTGCGTGCGCCAAGCTCGGCGCTGTGATGGTGCCGCTCAACTGGCGCCTCGCTCGCCGCGAACTCGACTACGTGCTCCGAGATGCGTCCGTGCGGGGGATTCTGCACGACGCCGAACACGCCGAAACCGCCGCCGCGATGGTCGAGATGACCCCGGCGGATGAGGGCTCGTTGAAGCTGCTCAACATGGATGACGGCTACGAGGCGGCGCTCGCCACCTCATCGGGGGAACTGCGCACGCACGAGGAGCGCGATGAGAACGAGCTGTGGTACCTCATCTACACCTCCGGCACGACGGGCCGCCCCAAGGGCGTGCTCTACACCGCGGGGATGGCGCTGGTGAACTTCCTCAACATCGGGATCGCCACCGAGCTCGTGCGCCAAGACGTGTTCCTGTCGGTGCTGCCCCAGTTCCACACCGGGGGCTGGAACCTCTACCTGCTGCCAATGATGTTCCTCGGCGGCACGACGATCCTGCCGCGCACCTTCGATGTCGATGAATACATCCAGTTCCTGAGCAAGGATGCGACCGCCTTCTTCGCCGTGCCAGCGGTCTACCAGACGCTCGCCGATCACCCCGACTTCGCCACCACGGACTTCTCCGGGATGCGCTCATGGGCAGCAGGAGGTGCCGCGATGAGCGTGCCGCTGCTGCGCCGCCTCGACACCCGCGGAATTCAGGTGCGCCAAGGCATGGGCATGACCGAAACCGGCCCGACCGCGTTCCTCCTCGACGCCGATAACGCCATCCGCAAGGCCGGCAGCGTCGGCAAACCGCAGCTCTTCGTTGACGTGCGCATCGTCGATGAGAGCGGCAACGACGTGCCGACCGGCGAACGCGGCGAGCTGCTCTTCCGCGGTCCCGGGGTCACGCCCGGGTACTGGAACGACGCCGAGCGCACCGAGGAAGCATTCTACCCCGGTGGGTGGCTGCGCTCCGGGGACATCGGCGTGCGCGATGAGGAAGGCTTCTACTACATCGTCGATCGCGCCAAAGACATGTATATCTCCGGCGGGGAGAACGTGTTCCCCGCTGAGGTGGAGACTGTGATCCTAGAGGTCGAGGGCGTGCGCGATGCCGCCGTCATCGGCGTATCTGACGAGCGCTGGGGCGAGGTCGGCAAGGCAATCGTTGAAACCACAACCGGCACCGACGCCCAAGATCTCGTCGAGCGCGTGCGCGCGCACTGCCGCGAGCACCTCGCGAAATACAAGGTGCCCGTCTACATCGAAATCACCGATGCGCTGCCCCGCAACGCAACAGGCAAAGTGTTGAAGCACGAGCTTCGGGCACTGGAGGAGGACGCATGAGCCTAACAACTGAACCCGAGGTCGTGCCCACCGGCGTCGACGGCACCCCGCTCACCGCTCGCGGTCAGCGCACCCGCCGCAAGATTTTGGACGCCGCATTAAAGGTTTTCTCTGAACGCACCTTCCACGACGCTTCCATTGTGAAGATCACCGAGGCGGCCGGGGTTGCCCAGGGTACGTTCTACCTGTACTTCACCTCCAAGGAAGAGGTCTTCCACGAGGTCGTGCGTGATCTCAACACAGGGGCACGAGCGGCGATGTCCAAGGGTGCGGAGGGAGCCGGCCCGAGCCGAGTCGAGCAGGAGCGCGGAGGTTTCCGCGGCTACTTCGAGTTCGTCGCCAAAAACCCGGCGCTGTATCGCATCATGCGTCAGGCGGAGATCGTTGCCCCACACGTGCTGCAAGAGCACTACGAAAAAATTTCTTCCGGCTACCGCCAAGGCCTGCAGTCCGCAATCGATGCGGGTCAGATGCGCCCAGCCAACACCGAGGTCCTCGCGTGGATCCTCATGGGGATCGGCGAGATCGTCGGGGCCCGCTGGGTGTTGTGGGAGGACCTGCGCGCCGTGCCAGAAGACGTGTTTGAAGAAGTAATGAGATTCGTCACCGCAGGCCTTGGCCTCACGAGTGAGAACGAATAGAGGAGAACTATGACGATGCCCCCGATCGGCCTCGCCGGCACCGCCCACTATCTACCAGAGAAGTGGATGACGGCCGCGGAGATCGCCGAACGTAGTGATATCCCCGAGTGGGTAATCGCCGAAAAGTTCGGCGTGCGTGGCAAGCACATCGCGGCCGACGACGAGCACGTCTCGGACATGTCAATTGAGGCCGGTAAGAAGGCCCTAGAGGACGCTGGCATCGAGGCCAGCGAACTCGACGCCGTCATCTATTACGGCTCGACATGGAAAGACCACCCGGTCTGGCACGCGGCACCCCGCATCGCTGATCGCCTCGGTGCCAAGAACGGCTTCGCGTTTGAGATGGCCTATGTCTCGTGCGGCACGCCCGTCGCCCTGCGCATGGCCCGGAACATCATGCGCGGAGAAGAAGAGCTCCAACGTGTGCTCATCGTCGCGGCATCGAAAGAGTCTCACCTCATCGACTACGACGATCCGGGTTCACGCTTCACCTACAACTTCGGCGACGGTGCCGCGGCGGCCGTGCTTCAGCGCGGGCTCAACCGCAACGTCATCGACGGCTGCCACATGATTACCGATGGCTCCTTCTCCCACCACGTGAAGGTGCCCGCGGGCGGCAGCGCCCTGCCGGCGAGCCACGCCACCGTCGACGCCAAAGAGCACCTCCTCCGCGTTGAAGACACCGCCGGAATGAAGGAACGCCTCGACCCGGTCACGCTGCCACGGTTCATCGAGGCAGCAGAAAA
>CAYVDF010000145.1:0-4647 GCA_964450475.1 uncultured Pseudactinotalea sp. | reverse complement strand
TGTGGACGGGCTTTACGAACTCGCGCAAGAACTGGGCCTACCGTCAAGACCAGCTCCCCTCGACCCACCCCGTTGCAGCAGACAACTACGACCTCGAAGCCGTCGAGGTGAACTTCGATGGCATCACCTACGCCAAGGGCGCCTCGATCCTCAAACAGCTCGTCGCCGGGGTCGGCGAAGAGGAGTTCATCGCCGGGCTGCGTCAGTACTTCACCGACCACGCATGGGGCAACACCGAGTTCACCGACCTGACGAGTGCGCTCGAAGCCTCCAGCGGCCGCGAACTCGACTCGTGGGCGACCGAGTGGTTGAAGACCTCCGGAGTCAACACTCTCGCGCCCGACTTTGAGCTCTCAGACGGCATGTACTCTTCTTTCCGTGTCGCCCAGACTGCGCACCCGGATTACCCCACGCTTCGCCGCCACCGGATCGGGATCGGCCTGTATGACCTCGAGGGTGGCTCGCTGAAGCTGCGCGAACGGTTCGAGGTCGACGTCTCCGGTGCGAGCACAGATATCCCTGAACTCGAAGGGGCGAAGCAACCCGACCTCCTGCTGCTTAACGACGGCGATCTTGCGTATGCGAAGATCCGCCTCGATGAGCGCTCCCTGCGCAACGCGATCTCCTATATCGATGCGATTGAGGATCCTCTCGCTCGCGCGCTCGTTTGGGGTGCGGCCTGGGACATGACTCGCGATGCGCAGATGTCGGCCGCCGACTTCGTCGACCTCGTGCTTGGTGGACTCGGCGCTGAAAGCGACTCCACGGCCGTCTCTCGCCTGCCAGGGTACGCCTACACCGCGGTGGAGAACTACTCCCCGCGCGCCGAGCGCGATGAACTTCGTGAGCATTGGGAGGACGGCGTGTACGGGCTGCTGCTCAACGCAAACGCAGGCTCAGACCACCAGCTTTCCTTCGCCCGTGCACTCGCGCAGACCGCGCACTCACCCCGCACGCTCGCCTTCCTTCGCGGGCTGCTTGACGGCGATAAGGAATCGCTCGAGCAGGTTCCCGGACTCACCCTCGATGCCGACCTGCGTTGGACCTTCGTCACCGCACTCGCCCGCAATGGGCAGTTCTCACGCGAGCAGATCGACGCTGAACTCGCGACAGACACGACGATCTCCGGCCAAGAGCGCGCGGCCCTCGCGCGAGCGAGCAGGCCGACAGCCAAGGCGAAGAGCAAAGCGTGGCACGATGCGATTGTGCGCGATGACATCGCCAACGAAACTCAGCGCCAAACCGCTGCCGGTTTCGCTCTGCCACGCCAAGAAGAGGTTCTTCAGCCGTTCCTCGAGGAGTACCTCCGTGCTGCCGAAACCATCTGGGAATCGAAAGGCGTTCAGCGTGCCTCAACGGCGCTGGAGCTCATGTTCCCGATGCCACTGGCATCGCCCGAGGTACTCGACCGAATCAACGAGTGGCTCGAAACCTCACCGGCCAACCCCGGTGCGAAGCGCTACATCGCCGAAGGCGCCGATGACATGGCGAGGGCGCTGCGCGCGCAGGGCGTGCTCGACTAGCGCGCTTGCCAACAGGCAATGTGCCAGTGCCGGCGCTCAGATAGCCCGGCACTGGCACCAAAGATATGGTCCTCGCGGTACGCCACGACATGGGTGACCCCCGTAGGGATGAGCTGGTGGCATCCTGGGCACGTGTAGGACTTCTCCTGGCTCGAAACTCGGCGGACCTTCCACGTGCCACCATCACGGCCGGTTTCCGTGCGCTCAAATCCCCGAGTCAACGCTTCGACGTCAAGCTCTGGGTGCGGTTCACCGTAGGGGCGTTTGCGACGGCGCCTAGCCATTGATCAGCCTCAAATTCTCATCGAGTTCGATTATTTCTGCCGCGTACCCTACCTGGAGTGCGCCAAAGGTCGCCTGAGGGTCGATGATGCGGGCAGGGACGAGGGTGGCGGAGCGCACGGCGTCGGCGAGGGGCACTCCCCCAGCGACGGTGGTGCGGACAACGTCGAGGAGGTGAGCGGTGCCTCCCGCCATCGAAGTTCCATCGGCCAGACGAGCGAGTCCGCCGGAGACGACAACGTCGAGCGAGCCGAGCCGATAGGCTCCATCCGGCATTCCCGTAGCAGCCATGGCGTCGGTGACGAGCGCGATATTGTCTGCGCCAACGAGCTCAAACGCGTCACGAACGATCTGAGGATCAAGGTGGGCGCCATCGCCGATGAGCTCTAGGACGACCTCCCCGCGCTTGGCGGCCGAGAGCGCGGGCGGCACCGGCCCCGGTGCGCGGTGATGCACGGGGCGCATCCCGTTAAATAAGTGGGTGACGGTTGCGCGGCGCCCAGTGCCTTCAAGCATCTCAACGGTGTAGTCGATCGCCTCACGCATCACCGCGGAGTCGGCATCAGTGTGGCCAAAGGAGGGCACGGCGCCGCCGTCGATGAGTACCTTGATAGCGTCGCGGGCACCGGCCGACTCCGGGGCAATGGTCATCGTCCGCACATACCCGCGGCCAATGCTCAACAGGTCGGCGGTGAGCTCAGGATCCGCGGGGATAATTGCGGCAGGGTTCTGGGCACCGCAGCGAAGCGCGGAGATAAACGGACCCTCAAGGTGGATGCCCGAGATGAGACCGGCATCAGCCGCGTCGGCGAGCAGCGCAGTGCGCTTACGCAGCACGTCTGGGTCTGCAGTGACGAGGGACGCAAGCATGCGCATCGTGCCGTGGCCCTGGTGCTCGCCCACCGCTACTCGCACGTCGTCGAGCGACGCTGCATCGGGCAAAGATGCTCCCCCACCGCCGTGGTTATGAACGTCAACGAGGGCTGGGGCGAGATACCGCTCCGACCGGGCGGGAGTGTGTGTTTCGCGGATCTCGGCTGGAGCATCCGCCCAATCCCCGACATGAGTAATGAGCCCGTCAGCCACCGTGAGCACGCCGTCAGGGATAACCGTCGTCGGTGTAATCACCTGACCCCGTAGCACGTGCATGAACGCCCCTTAAAAGAGTCGGGATTCGGAGTCGTCTACTCCGCGCATCCCGTCGTAGTCGAGCACGACGCAGCGAATCCCTCGGTCCTCAGCGAGCGTGCGTGCCTGGGGTTTGATCTCCTGGGCGGCAAACACGCCCTGAACGGGCGCGAGCAGCGGGTCGCGGTTGAGCAGTTCGAGGTAGCGAGTGAGCTGCTCTACGCCATCGATCTCTCCGCGACGCTTGATCTCCACCGCGACGTGGCCCGTCTTTGTTCGAGCGAGAATATCGACTGGGCCGACCGCCGTGGGATACTCCCGACGCACGAGCGTGTGGCCTTCACCGAGAATCTCCATCTGGTCGGCGAGGAGCTCCTGCAGGTGAGCTTCCACGCCGTCTTTAATCAATCCTGGGTCGACGCCGAGTTCGTAGGAGCGGTCATCGGTGACGGAAAAAATACGGATGCGAAGCTCGCCGTCAACTTTGTTGTGAACGACGCGCCAGATCTGTTCGACACCCAGTTCGGCTTCTTGCTCGGTCGGCTCCTCTTCGATGAGGGTGCACGGCGGGCTCATCCAGTTGAGCGGCTTGTAGGAGCCGCCGTCGGAGTGGATGAGGACCGAGCCGTCGGCTTTGAGCATGAGGAGGCGAGGTGCCCGCGGCAGGTGCGCGGTGAGCCGACCCGTGTAGTCAACGGAACAATCGGCGACAACGATCCTCAAGGTGTATTACTCCCGTATAAAAAATTTTTCCGCCCGCGCTATTTCAGCGATTGGGGCGGGCTGGCCTCTAACCAGGATACGAGGCCGTTAAGGGCCTCTTGGTCGGCGGCGATTTCGACTTTCTGGCCATCGTAGAGGCAATGGGCGCCGACCGTGCCGCTACCGGCGTCTGTTCGCCCGAGGATTTCGAATTCCCGGCGCCGAAAGCGCTGACTGGGTGCGGCACTGAGCGAGATGACTTTGTGCCAGTTGAGGTAATTCTGGCTATAAGTAGCGATGCCTGCGCGCCATCGGCCGTTTTCTAGGAGGGCACACTCAAAGGAGCCAATCCGAGAACCGATAGCGCGCAGGCGCCAGAAGAACAACCCAAGGATGATGAGGAAGACGACACAGGCCACCACGAGGGCGATGAGCGCATACTTCCACACGTGAGTATTATTCGTCGCTCATTTCGGATTCCACCGATGGGTCAATCACGATGGTCACCGTGTCATGGTCGACTGAGACGAACCCGCCAGCGACCTCCAGCTCGACTTTGTCACCCTCACTGGGGGTGATATCCACCTTGCCGGCGCGCAGCACGGCAAGGACGGGCTGGTGACCCGTGAGGATACCGATCGAACCGTCTGCAGCGGGTGCAGAGATTGCGGTGGCTGACCCCGACCACACAGTGCGGTCGGTGGCCACCACTTCAACATGAAGAGCCACGAGGCACCCTTCCTAACGAAGTTCGGACTGGATGCGGGCCCAGTTGCGTTCGAGATCTTCCAGGCCACCAATGTTGAAGAAAGCCTGCTCGGCAACGTGGTCGTACTCACCGTTGGCGATCTTGTCGAATGCTTCGATCGTTTCGGTCAGCGGAACCGTCGAGCCCTCAACACCGGTGAACTTCTCAGCCATGTAGGTGTTCTGCGAGAGGAACTGCTCGATGCGACGTGCGCGGTTAACCGTGATCTTGTCTTCTTCAGACAGTTCATCGATACCGAGGATC
>CAYVDF010000144.1:0-4657 GCA_964450475.1 uncultured Pseudactinotalea sp. | reverse complement strand
ATCGGAGTATGGATCGGCACCTCCGGCCCGGCCGGCACCGACATGATCACCGGCCTGTACGCCGCGTGGGCTGACTCGATCCCGATGCTGTGCATCACCGGGCAGGCACCTGTGGCCAAGCTCGACAAGGAAGACTTCCAGGCCGTTGACATCGCCTCGATCGCCGCACCGGTGACGAAGTTTGCCAAAACCGTTCTCGAAGGGGGCCAGGTGCCCCAGGTGTTCCAGCGTGCGTTCTACGAGATGCGCTCCGGCCGCCCTGGACCTGTGCTCATCGACCTGCCGATCGACGTTCAGATGACCGAGATCGAGTTCGACATCGACACGTACGAGCCGATGCCGATCGCCAAGCCTGCTGCCACCCGCGCCCAGGCCGAGAAGGCCCTCGACATGCTGTTCGCAGCGGAAAAGCCCGTCATCATCGCTGGTGGTGGAATCTTCAACGCCGTTGGTGAAGAGCAGCTCGTGGAGTTCGCCGAGATCACCGGCGTGCCCGTCATCCCCACGCTCATGGGTTGGGGCGTCATCCCCGATGACCACCCGCTCATGATCGGAATGGTCGGCCTGCAGACCTCCCACCAGTACGGCAACGCCTCCTTCCTCGAATCTGACTTCGTGTTCGGAATCGGGAACCGCTGGGCGAACCGCCACACCGGTAACGTCGACTCCTACCGCGCCGGCCGCAAGATCATCCACGTTGACATCGAGCCGACCCAGATCGGGCGCGTCTTCGCACCCGACTATGGCATCGTCTCCGACGCCAAGCTCGCGCTGGAGGCCTTCATCGAGGTCGCGAAGGAACGCAAGGCAGCTGGCACGATCCCGGACTACTCCGGTTGGGTCGCGGAATGCGCCGAGCGCAAGCGCACAATGCTGCGCAAGACGCACTTCACCGAAACCCCGATCAAGCCCCAGCGTGTGTACCAGGAGATGAACAAGGCGTTCAACGCCGACACCCGCTATGTCACCACGATTGGACTTTCCCAGATCGCCGGTGCGCAGTTCCTCCACGTGTACAAGCCCCGCCACTGGATCAACGCTGGCCAGGCCGGCCCCCTTGGTTGGACCGGTCCTGCCGCCCTCGGTGTGGCAACCGCGGCCCCAGACGAAAAGGTCGTTGCGCTCTCTGGCGACTACGACTTCCAGTTCATGCTCGAAGAGCTCGCCGTCGGTGCCCAATTCAACATCCCGTACGTGCACGTCGTGGTGAACAACTCTTACCTCGGGTTGATTCGCCAGTCCCAGCGCGCGTTCGACATGGATTACCACGTGCAGCTCTCGTTTGAGAACATCAACTCCCCAGAAATTGGCGGCTACGGCGTCGATCACGTCAAGGTCGCTGAGGGGCTGGGCTGCAAGGCCATCCGCGTTACCGATCCTGAGGATCTGTACGAAGCCTTCGCTAAGGCCGAAGGAATGGCCGAGGAGTTCCGGGTTCCCGTCGTCGTCGAAGTCATTCTCGAACGAGTGACCAACATCGCGATGGGCGCCGCCGAACTCGATGGCGTGAACGAATTCGAGGCGCTCGCGATTTCCGCAGAAGATGCGCCCACCGCACTAGCTCTGCTGGACTAGTGCCATGCACGTCGTCATTGCACCAGACAAGTTCAAAGGTTCCCTCAGCGCCGCCGAGGCGGCCCGCGCACTCGCAGCTCCACTTCAGGCGAAAGGCTGGCGAGTCACGGAAATCCCCATGGCGGATGGGGGAGAGGGAACGGTCGAAGCCGCGCTCGCAGCCGGCTACGAACGCGTCAGCGCACCAGTGAGCGGACCCCGCGGAGAACGCATCGAGGCAGATTACGCCTTCCAGCAATCCTCCGCGACCGCCGTCATCGAGATGGCTCTTGCTTCCGGGCTAGCGATGACCAGCGCGAGCGATGACGACGCCCGCTATGCCACCTCACGTGGCACAGGCGAGCTCATCGCCCACGCCTTGGATGCCGGCGCCCGCCGGATCATCCTGGGCGTGGGCGGGAGCGCCTCCACCGATGGCGGCGCCGGCATGATGGCCGCCCTCGGTTTGAAATTATTGGACGACGCAGGTCAGCCGCTGCCTGACGGCGGCATCTCACTCGCTCACCTCGCCGCCGTGGACGCCTCCGGATTGCACCCAGCGATCGACGGCGCGGACTTTGTGCTCGCTGCCGATGTCGATAACCCGCTACGCGGGGAGGTTGGCGCCGCCGCCGTGTACGGCCCACAAAAGGGCGCCGAACCCGGCACGGTCACCGAACTCGACGACGCGCTTGGGGTACTAGATTCGGTGCTGACCAAGGCTGGCCTCGCGAGCGAGGACGCAGCCGCCCACCCGGGAGCCGGAGCAGCCGGAGGAGTTGGCTACGCAGCCATCGCCCTGCTCGGAGCACACCGCGAGGCGGGGGTCGACGTCGTCCTCGAATTAACAGATTTTGATGCCAAGGTAACAGGCGCTGACCTCGTGATCACGGGGGAAGGTAGCCTAGATGAACAGTCGCTGCACGGAAAAACCCCCGTTGGGGTAGCACAGGCTGCAGCGCGCAGGGGAGTGCCGACCATCGCAGTCGCGGGGCGCACGACCCTGACGCGCGAACAGGTGCAAGCGGCCGGAATCGAGGATCGCTTTCAGATCCTCGACATTGAACCGGACCCGAAGGTCGCGATGAGCGAAGCGGGCCGGCTACTTGCAGAGCTTGGCGAGCAGATCGCCACCCAGTACACCCAGGAGAAGTAATTGACATACGAGCTTGTGATTCGTGGTGAGCAGGTTCTCACCACCGCCGGCTTCCAGCCGCGCGAAGTCGCGATTGAGGGCGGCAAGATCGTCGCGATGGAACCCCTTGGCAACGGCCTGGAAGCCGAGGAAATCGTCGAGCTAGCCGAAGATGAAGTCCTCATCCCCGGCCTCGTGGACACCCACGTGCACATCAACGAGCCTGGCCGCACCGAGTGGGAGGGCTTCGACTCAGCTACCCGCGCCGCCGCCAAGGGCGGAGTCACGACCGTCATCGACATGCCGCTCAACTCCATCCCCCCGACGATCAACGTCGAGGCGCTGAAGGAGAAGGTCGCCGCAACCGAAGGCAAGCGTCACGTCAACGTCGGCTTCTGGGGCGGCGCCGTTCCCGGAAACAAGGAGGACCTGCGCGCGCTCCATGATGCGGGCGTCTTCGGCTTCAAATGCTTCCTCCTGCACTCCGGAGTAGACGAATTCCAGCCGCTCAACCCCGACCAGCTTGAGGAATACCTCAACGAGATCAAGCAGTATGACGCGACGATGATCATCCACGCGGAAGACTCCCGCTCGATCAGCCGCGCTCCCCAGCCTGAGGGCGATCAGTACCGCAAGTTCCTCGACTCCCGCCCCCGCAGCGCCGAAAACCTTGCTGTGGCTGAGGTCATCGCCCGTGCTCGCTGGACGGGTGCAAGGGTCCACATCCTGCACCTGTCCTCCTCCGATGCACTGCCGATGATTGCTTCGGCCAAGCGTGATGGTGTGCGCATCACCGCAGAAACGTGCCCGCACTACCTCACGCTCTCTGCTGAGGAGATCCCCACCGGCAACACCGCGTTCAAGTGCTGCCCGCCGATCCGGGAGGCCTCGAACCGCGACCTGCTGTGGGAGGGCCTGAGCGACGGCACGCTCGACATCGTGGTCACTGACCACTCGCCGTCAACAATCGACCTCAAGCACCTCGACTCCGGTGACTTCGGCACCGCGTGGGGCGGCATCGCCTCCCTGCAGGTGAGCCTGCCTGCGGTGTGGACCGCGGCACGCGCCCGCGGCATCGGTCTTGAGACCGTCGTCGAGTGGATGGCCACCAAGCCCGCACAACTTGCAGGGCTGCGCTCCAAGGGCACGATCGGTGTCGGCTTCGATGCCGACGTCTCGATCTTTGCCCCCGACGACGCCTTCGTCGTGCACGCGGAGGAACTGGAGCACAAGAACCCCATTACCCCATACGACGAACGCGCCCTGTCGGGCGTTGTGCGTCGCGTCTTCCTCGCAGGCAAGGACATCGACTTCGATAACCCAGCCGGCGAGCTGATCTGGAGAGGAAAGGCATGACCTACCACGTCCCCCAAGGCGGGCTGCCCGGCCAGCGGGAGCTCACGACCGACCGCACGGTGTTCACCGATGCGTACGCCGTGCTCACCGCCCGCACGATGAGCGACATCACCGAGAGCTACCTGCCGCACTGGAACGACACCCGCCTGTGGGTGCTCGCCCGCCCCCTTAGTGGATTCGCTGAAACGTTTGCGCAGTACCTCGTTGAGGTCGCCCCCGGCGGCGGCTCCGATTCCCCCGAACCAGACGAAGGCGCCGAAGGTGTTGTGTTCGTCGTCGGTGGGGAGGTCGTCCTCACCCTCGACGGCACCGAGCACAGCCTCGACTCCGGCGGGTACGCGTTCCTCGCACCCGGTGCGAAGTGGACCCTGCGCAACACCACCGATGAGGTGGCGAGCTTCCACTGGATCCGTAAGCGCTACCAAAAGGTCGACGGAATCGACGTGCCTGAGTCGTTCGTGACGCACGCAAAGGACGTTGCCCCTTCTCCTATGCCCGACACGGACGGCGTGTGGGCAACCCAGCGTTTCGTCGACCCGACCGACGTGCGATACGACAGGCACGACAACATCGTGACCTTCCAGCCCGGTGGGTCGATCACGTTCCCCGAAA
>CAYVDF010000143.1:0-4858 GCA_964450475.1 uncultured Pseudactinotalea sp. | reverse complement strand
CTGAGGCCTGACGAAGCCCAGGTTCGCCGTGATCCATTTCGTTGCTTCGTGACCGGCAGTTCGGCTTACATCAGCACGCGATCCTTTGGCGATTCCGGCTCAGATTGTTAGGAACTGCCGTGCAGCGCAAAAGTGGCGTCCATCATCGAGATATCTCTACGTCACACAGTTCAGAGTCCATAGGCTGCGCGTCCTTCGCGGTCAGCCGGTTTCGGCGTCTGGTTTTGAGCCTGTTGGCATTGAGACGCACCAGCAGGATCAAGTTTGATGGTCCAGCCCACAGCATCTTTAGTCCGTTCCAGATGCTCAGCAGAACGAGCATGTGAAGCCAGGCTGGGCCACCGTCGTTGATGATCTGAACGAGGATTGCGGCGATAAGGAAGTATGGGACTGTCAGCAGCATCGCGGGGACACCCCACTTGAGGCCACGAGGTGTGCGGATCGCGTCAAGCAGGATGTTGGTCGGCATGTACCGGCGCAGAAAATAGCGGGTGTGGACGCTTCCGGCCCACAGCAAGCGGATCATGATTTCGTTCCTCTCCATCGCACAAATAGCTCTAGTGAGACGGTGCGTTGAAGAGTGACCCGGAAGTGTTTAGCCGAGGCTTTGAGTAGCGCGCGTGGGTGTATCGCGTAGCTGGTGTGGGTGGATCCGGTAGCGCTGGTGCTGGTTCTGTTTCAAGATTGCTTTCATCTGCAGTCAATGGTGGCTGTGGTGGATGAAAGGAATCGTGAAGATGACAGATTATCGTCTCGTTATGACTTTACTGGTGCACAAGCGCTCGTATCGTCAGATTGAAGCCATCGCCGGGTGCTCACACACGACGGTGTCGAAGGCCCGCACGGTGATGGACGAGCACGGGCTCAGCACTGTTGAGCAGATCGCGGCGCTGAGCATGGAGGACCTTGACCGATTGTTCGCTGATGGTCGCAAGAGCGTTACGGAGATGTTCGTGCCGATCGATCTTGATCAGGTCACCAAGAAGCGGATGGGGCGCAATAAGGCGCCGTTGAAGGTGTTGTGGTCGCAGTATCTGCAAGAACCCGCCGCTTTGGGGCAGCGTCATTATGGGTATGACCGGTTTTGTGAACTCGCCACCCAGTATGTGAGGGTGAACGATCTTACCGCTCCGATTACTCACGTGCCGGGTAAGACGCTGCAGGTGGACTGGGCTGGCACCTCGATGTTCCTGACTGATCCGATCACCCGCTCCCGCACGAGGGTGTCGGTGTTCGTGGCGACATGGCCGTACTCGGGGTTGGTGTATGCCCGCGGATACGCAGATGAGAAGCAGCCGGCGTGGTTGGATGGGCACCGCCGTGCGTTCGAGCACGCTGGTGGGGTTCCTTTGCTGGTGATTCCCGATAACACTTCCACTGCGTCGAACCAGATCGCTAAAGGCGACAGGGCCCGGGACGTCAACGTGTCTTATGCGGAGTTCTTGGAGCACTACTCCACGGCTGCCCTGCCTACCAAAGAGAGCGCTCCGAAAGAGAAAGCAGGGGTCGAGGCTGGGGTGAAGGTGGTGACGAACTGGGTCATCCACTACCTCGCTGAGCGCGTCTTCGTCGACCTTGACGATCTGAACGAAGCGGTCCAGGAGCGGGTGGAGTGGATCAACAATCGCACCCCGTTTCGTAACGAAGAGCGCAGCAGGTGGGCATGGTTCAACGAAACCGAACAGTCGGAGTTGCTGCCCTTACCACAGCAGCGGTGGGAGCCGGTGACGTGGCGCCGGGCGAAGGTACATCGGGACTGGCATATTCAGCTGGACACGATCAAATACTCTGTTCCTTACGCCCACGCCGGGACCGAAGTACAGGTGCGGATCGTCGGGGAGCAACTCGATGTCATCACCGATGGCGTCATTGTTGCGACCCACCGGCGGGGGACTCAGCGGGGGCAGTACGTGACGAACCCCGAGCACGCGCCCACATATTTGGAAGATACTCAAGACTTGTGGTCCAGGGCCTATTTCCTGCGCCAAGCATCCAAGGTCGGACCCGCCACCGTCGCCGCGCTCACGCGGCTGCTTGATAGTAAGCGGATCGAGGCTCAAGGATTTCGTTCCTGCATGAACATCCTCGGTTTGGGTAAACGCACAGGGAGGCAATTGCTGGAGCGGGCGTGTGAGCGTTTGGTGGAAAGTGACCCGAACAGGCAGATCTCCTACACAGGGGTGAAAAACACGATTGCGGCCATCCGCGCTGAAGACGCCGCTCGGCCCACCACCGATCAAGGGCAAGGGCTAGGAGTGTGGGGAAGCGATGGCAGAGTCAGCAGCAGAGATACCAGTGGCGCTCATTTGGCTGGACCCGCGGCGTTCAGGCTCGAGGCCCTCACAGGCGATGCTTCTGAACAGAAGGAGGCGTGAGAATGTTGGATCAACACTTGAGCATTGACGATATGCCGTTGTTCACCAGATTACGCATGACCGCGTTTGGCGAGGCCGTCATCGCGATCGCCAACGATCCAGAATACGATTCATGGTCATTTTCCCGCAAGATCCGCTATGCACTCGACCATGAAACCCAGGCCCGGGCCGGGCGGCGAATGATGAAACTCCTCAAAGCCTCACGGACCCCGAACCTGGGCGCCTGTTTGGAAGACATCCACTTCCTTCCAGACCGCTCGTTGAACCCTGATCTCATCACGCGGCTCGGGGCATGCAACTGGATAGATCACTGCACGAACCTAGTGATCCTGGGACCTTCAAGCGTGGGAAAATCATACCTCGCCCAAGCCCTCGTCAACGCGGCCGCTCGCCACGACTACACCGTGCGCTACTACCGCCTCGATGACCTGGCCAACCAGTTAGCCGTCCTGCCCCACCAAGATCCGGCCCGACTGGAGTTCCTGCACGACCTGCACTCCTGCGATGCCCTCGTCCTGGATGATTTCTTGACTACCCCGATCAGCAGTGACACTGCTGCGGACCTGTTGAACATCCTCGCCGCCAGAGAAGGACGAGGATCCACTGTCGTGACCAGTCAATTTGACCCAGAAGACTGGTACAAGTCTCTGCACGACGCGGTCATCGCTGAATCGATCCTCAACCGGATCGTTTCAAACGCAGAAATCGTCCAACTCACCGGCCCCAACATGCGCCGCCACACCACCACGAGTGAACAACCCCAAGGAGGAGCAAAAGAATAACCCCAATGGCGCGGGCGAAGGAGCGCTACCAGATCCCCCCGCCCGCGCTATTGGACATGCCCACGCGAGCTACTCGATGCACCCACGAGCGCTACCCGATACAACCTCTAAACACCGGAAGGTCTGCCACAGGTGGCGCGTTAGTTGAGGGGAATCCGCCTCTATCTCAAGGATACGACGAGGCACTCACAGAAGTGAAGCACCTCGGACCCGGGACTCGTGGGACTCACAGTCCAAGACTGCTTTGTCGACGAGTTAGTTGACGTTGGGGGCCAGGAACGGTCGCAGGTTGAACCAGTTGACGAATCCGTGCGATGGCTGATTCTGCACGGGCTCGATCGATCTTCTGTGCGATCTTCTCGGGAACGGGGCCCAGCGGCGTGGCACCGTCAATCTGATATCGGTCACGGTAAGCGGCGACCACCCGTGCTTGCTGAGCCCATACAGACAGCGCTTTCGGTTCCTCGGGAACCGGCCCGAGTGATGCGACCCATCCGTTGTCAGCGAGAGCCGAGTCGAGTACAGCGTCGGCACGTTGCTCGATCAGTTTGCTTCGTTCGTTCAGAGCCCGGCGCGTGTCTGGGCTCGTGGGTCCGTCCGCGTGTGGGATGAGACCTGCGATCAGTCGTGGTTGTTTGCGGGTGCGTCCGGAACCGGCCGGGCGTGCGGTGGCTTTCGCGAGTCTTGCGTGCAGCACCGATGCGATGTCTTCAGCGCCCTCGACGCTGCGGGCTTGTACTAGGCGTGGCAGAAGCTGGTCAACGTCGTGATGGTTCGCTTCCGCTCGCCGCAACTCTGCCGATAGCGCCCCGTACGCGTCGGAGGCAAGCACGTCCTCTGTCTGCTCCGTGGTGAGCCCACTCTCGTGGAGAAGGCCAGCCCACCGGTCGTGTTGGGCTGCTTGAGCGATCGTCTCGTATTCTGCGGCGAGCTGCGCGATCGATCCCCAATGCTCCTGCTCGGCGGTGATCGTTTCGTGTGCGGAGAGTTCGGCCCCGACGTGCTGCATGACTCCGTAGAGCACGGACCGAGCAGTCGCTTCGGAGTTCTCGCCGGGGTGCGGTTCACTGTGAGCGTCATCGGGACGGTCAAGGGCGACGTAGGCATGGTTAGCATTTTTGCCGCGGGTCATGGCGACGTAGAAGTTTTCCCGCGTCGTCGTCGCGGTGACGACGATGTGTGCGGTGTCGGTGGTGATTCCTTGTGCTCGGTGGGCGGTGACGGCATAACCGAGATCGACATGCTCCGCCGCATAGGCGGCGGGGAGCACGATCGCTCCGCCGAATGGTCGTCCAGCTGCTCGAATCGTGAGGGAGCCATCATTGCGGACTCGGGTGATCTTCCAGCGGGCACCGTTGCGCACCCACGTGTCCTTGGTACGAAGTCGCCGATCGTTGCGACGTGTGATGATCGTGTCCCCAACCCCTGCCAGCGAACCGTCAGTCAAACGAACTTCGCGATCCGCCTTGAGGGTGCCGTCGAGGATGAGGTCGGCGCGGGCACGGTTGTTCAATGCGGTGACGGTCTCATTGGTCTCGGCGATCAGCACCGACACCAGGCCAGCGTTCGTGTCTGCACGCCAGGCCGTATAAGCGGCATCTGTCATGGTGTCTTCGTCGCCGCCGTGGACGCGGTCGTGGAGGGTGTAGGTGTCGATGATGTCGGTGCGGCCGTGCCGAAGATCAAGGGATGCGGTCTTTT
>CAYVDF010000142.1:1846-4889 GCA_964450475.1 uncultured Pseudactinotalea sp. | reverse complement strand
TGCCGGTCCGCGAGAAGCGCCACCGCCCGCGGCAGCGGCAAAGAAATCGAACATATCCGAGAACCCGAAGCCGGCGCCGAAGCCACCTTCTCCCCCACCCATGTCGTACTGTTGGCGTTTTTCCGGATTGGATAGCACCTCGTGAGCCTGCGTGATCTTCTTGAACTGCTCTTCAGCATCAGGCCCGGCAATATCGGGGTGGTGTTGCCGCGCAAGCTTTCGGTATGCGCGCTTGATTTCCTCGGTGCTCGCATCGCGAGAGACGCCCAGGATCTCGTAAAAATCGGTCACATTTATCCTTAAGACTTAGCCAAGAGTTTTCGATAGATATTTTGAAACGGCGTGTACCGCGGCCATGGTAGTTACGTAATCCATCCGAGTCGGGCCAAGCACGCCGACCTGGCCGTGCACTCCCGTTGCGTCGTCACCGTAGCGACCGGCAACCACTGCGGTCTCAGAGAGTCCTTCGGAGTGAATCTCGGCACCGATGCGCACAGCGAGAGTCTCATCCGCACCCATCTCCGAAAGCAATCGCAGGAGCACAACCTGCTCTTCCAGCGCCTCGAGTACTGGGGTAATCGAGCGGGAAAAATCGACGTCGACACGGGCGAGATTCGCGGTTCCAGCAAGAACCATACGATCTTCGACGTCCTCACGAAGAACCTCAACAATCGTGGAGACAACCGTTTCCACAACGTCCCGATCCGCGGGCTGGAACGCCGACACGATCTCGCTGAGGTCTTCAGCCAATTCTGGCATCCGCCGGCCAACAGCGACCGCGTTTATCCGAGCGCGTAGTTCAGCGAGCAGCTCATCTGTCATCGCCTCGGTTCGCTCAATGCTGCGCTGCTCGACACGCCCGCTATCGGAGATCGTCACAACCAAGAGCCGCGTGGTCGAAGCCGGCACGAGCTCAACGTGGCGCAGCGAGGACTTACGCAGGGTCGGGTATTTGACGACCGCAACCTGTTGAGTAAGTTGCGCGAGCAAGCGCACCGTGCGTTCGAGCGTGTCATCGAGATCGAGTCCGCCACCGACAAATTGGGCGATTGCACGCCGTTCAGCGGCTGACAGGGGCTTGCGAAGAACATCGAGCTGGTCAACAAACAGGCGGTATCCCGCATCGGTGGGCACGCGCCCGGCCGAGGTGTGGGGCTGAATAATGAGGCCGGCCTCTTCGAGTGCGGCCATGTCGTTTCGGATCGTCGCAGGCGAAACACCGAGTCCGTGGCGGCGGGCAATTGTCTGCGATCCGACTGGCTCCCGCGTTTGCACATAGTCGTGAACAATCGCGCGGAGAACTTGGATCTGCCGTTCGCCGGTCATGAAATCCCCTCCTGTCCGTGCGAGCACTCTAACTACCTGAGTGCTAATTGTACGCGTGTTAATTCGCATTCGGGCTGACCTTGTGCGTAACCTCACGTACGTGAGTGATAGATACGGATTCGATGTCTTGGCCAACGACCCCCACCAGCGGCGCGGTCCCGTGACCGCGGACGTTGCTGCCCGTTTGGGCCTCGTTATTGAAGACGTCGAAAGCGGTTACGTTGGGGAGATCACCGGTTTCGAAAGGTCCGGTGGAACGATCTTCATGGAGCTCACCGATCGCCGAGGCAAAACCCGTCTCTTTCCGCTCGGGCCGGGGTACTGGATCGATGGCGCCCCGGTAAATCTCCAGCCGCCCGAACAGCGCCGGACGAGCGCTCAAGAGCGCACCGCGTCAGGGTCACGCGCCGTGCAGCACACGGCCCGCGTCGCGCGTGCGTCACGTATCTGGGTCGAAGGCCGCCACGATGCCGAGCTCATCGAGAAGGTGTGGGGCGATGACCTGAGGTTCGAGGGCGTCGTCGTTGAATACCTTGAAGGCGTTGATCACCTCACCGAACACCTTGGCGAGTTCGGCCCGGATGACCAACGTCGGGTTGGCGTTCTCGTGGACCATCTCGTGCCGGGGTCGAAGGAACAGCGTATTGCCGATGACGTGCACCGCAACTTTCGTGGCGTGCTTGTGCTCGGGCACCCGTACGTTGACGTGTGGCAGGCCATCGAGCCTGGGCGTCTTGGCCTGGAGGCATGGCCGCATGTACCGCGTGGAACCGACATCAAAGTCGGCACCCTTCAGGCCCTTGGCTGGCCACACTCCGATCAAGCAGATATCGCGGCAGCGTGGCAACGCATCCTCGGTCGCGTTCGCGACTTTCGGGATCTCTCACCTGCCCTGTTGGGGCGGGTTGAGGAACTCGTCGATTTTGTTACCGAACCTGGTTCGCACTAACCCGCCCCGACGGGGTTAGGCCTGGAACTTGAAATCCGCTGGGGCTTCGCCGAGCGTGCGGTAGAAGACCGTCAATGCCATGAGGCCGATCGGCAGCGTCGCGATAATACCGATACCGCAGGCGATGACACCGATGCTCCCGACAATTCCTGCAAGCAGGAAGATCAGCAGAGACTGAACGAAATTCGATGCCACGTGCTTCGACGAGTTCATTATCGCGTCCCAGAAGCCTTGGTTACGGTCAACGACGAGGAAGATCGCGAACATCGTGAACAGTGAAATGGCCATCGGAACGATGATGAGAATCTGCGTCACTGCGGTCGCAAGTCCCAGCACGAGTGCAAGGATGACCGTCTGACCGAGGTTGCGGAACTTAAAGAAGTCCCCGACGTCAACCGTACCGGTGTCATGCAGCTTCAAAGCAGCGTTGATCATGCCGTTCGCCGCAATGATCGCCAGCACCATGACGAGCCCTGCAAGGATCGCCGACACGAGGAGGCTTCCACCAAAAGCGAAGCCAAACGACCCCCGGCCGCTAAGGATGTCCTCAAGGTCGCGCGGGCGAACGAATAGCGGCCTGAGGATGATGAAGTTGAGGATAGCGGAGATCGCACCGATTCCAAGAAGCCAGATTCCCGCTCCGACGATGAGCGGGGTGGCATTCGCCTTGTAGAGCTCAAACCCCCGCTTCAATGCGGTAATCGCCGGGCCATCACCGCTCATCTGCTGTGGCGGAGGAGGTGGCATCGCCCCTGGAGGAGGCGGTGG
>CAYVDF010000142.1:0-1746 GCA_964450475.1 uncultured Pseudactinotalea sp. | reverse complement strand
CACCGCTCATCTGCTGTGGCGGAGGAGGTGGCATCGCCCCTGGAGGAGGCGGTGGAGGGTACGCACCCGGTGGAGGTGGCACACCATCGCCTGGAGGCGGTGGAGGGTACGCACCCGGTGGAGGTGGCACACCATCGCCTGGAGGCGGTGGAGGGTATGCGCCTGGCGGTGGTGGCACGCCGTCACCCGGCGGCGGCGGAGGCACGGCGCCTGACTGACCATAAGGGTCATGTGGCGGGTACTGCGGATTGGTGTCATCCATTGCGAGGGGCTCCCTTGTTACGCAATATTTCTTTCATTGAATGGTTGAACATTGCCAACTTTCCAATATCCGGACTAATTGGCAGGGTCTCGACCGTACCGGCCATCACATTAGCTACGCAAGCAGCCGCGCCGCTGCGCCCGCATCGCGAGCAAAAGGCAAGTTTCCGGATCAGCCGAGTAAGTGAAGCGCGACGGAATCGGCTAGGAGGCGGCCGGCTCTTGTGAGCACGAGGCGCCCGTCCCGAGCGGCATGGTGGTCAATCCAGCCGAGATCGACCAGCGAGGGAACCTTTGCCATCTCCTCGGACGTGAGCTTCAAGCCTTCACGAATTCGGATGCCCAGAAGAACGCGTTCATCGCGCATCTCGGATTCGGTCAAGACCTCAACCTCGGCGATCGGTAGGTCACCTGCTTCAATCCGAGCAGCGTATGGGCGGGGATGTTTAACGTTCCAAAATCGCGTTCCCTGCACATGAGAGTGTGCTCCAGGGCCAATCCCCCACCAGTCAAAATTTCGCCAGTATGCGAGATTGTGTTGTGACCGCTGCTCCGGTGTTTTCGCCCAGTTGGAGATTTCATACCACTCGTATCCTGCAGCACCGAACGCGTCATCGGCGTATTCATATTTTGCTGCTTGGTCGTCATCGTCGACGCCGGGCAGTTCACCGCGTTTGACCTGTGCACCCATTTTCGTGCCGGGTTCGATTGTCAACGCATAGGCGGAAATGTGACCCGGTTCAAGAGCAATTGCCGCGTCGACGCTCTGGCGCCAGTCGTCCAGGCTCTCCCCTGGCGTGCCATAGATCAGGTCAACACTGAACTCGAGCCCGGCATCGCGCGCCCACTGGGTCACGAGCGGCAGGTTCTCTGGATTGTGGGTGCGGTCGAGCGTTCTCAGCACGTGGGTAACTGCCGACTGCATCCCAAAGGAAACCCGAGTGAAACCGGCGGCTTTCAACTCACGCAACGCAGCTGCGTCAACCGAATCAGGGTTCGCCTCAATGCTGATCTCTGCGCCAGGGGCGATTCCCCAGACCTGCCGGAGGCCCTCGAGCATCCGGGCAACGTCCGCCACGGGTAACAGCGTAGGAGTGCCCCCGCCAAAGAAGATGCTCGTTGCGGGTCGCAGTTGGCCCAGGTTCTCTAGCCGCTCCCCGGCGAGGCGCATCTCAGCAATCGCCGAATCTGGGTACTCCTCTTGCGAGGCACCCGGCCCCAGCTCGGTGGCCGTGTAGGTGTTGAAGTCGCAGTAGCCGCAACGTACCGCACAAAACGGCACGTGGACGTAGACCCCGAAGGGCGCGGAACTCACCGACGTGAGTCCTGACCAGAGCCGGCGTCGGAGGTGAGCGCGGCGATGAACGCTTCCTGGGGAACCTCGACGGTGCCGATGTTCTTCATGCGCTTCTTGCCCTCCTTCTGCTTCTCGAGGAGCTTGCGCTTTCGGGAGATGTCACAGCCGTAGCACTTGGCCAAAACATC
>CAYVDF010000141.1:3092-4901 GCA_964450475.1 uncultured Pseudactinotalea sp. | reverse complement strand
AGTCGCCAGCGGAGTACGCCGAAAAGCTCACGCGCCTCGGCGTGCCGTGCACGCCGGAGGAAGTGTTCAACACTGTGAAGTCCTCCGCGCAGTGGCTCGCGGCTAACGCCCAGGGTCAGAAGGTTTTCGCGATCGGTGAGCCGCTCCTGACGCAGTGGTTGCGCGATGCTGGCATCGAGCTCACCGATCGGGTCGACGAGATCGACATCGTGCTCGCCTCCTACGACCGCACCCTCGAATACTCCAAACTCCGCACCGCGTTCCAAGCACTCCACCGCGAGAACCCCGCCCGACTGATGGCCACCAACCCGGATTACTACTGCCCGCTGCCAGGCAACACGGGTGAACCCGACGCCGGCGCCACCGTCGCGCTGTTGGTAGCCTCAACCGGTGTGAGGCTTGAACGCCACTTCGGCAAGCCCAACACCACTCTGCTCGATGAAGCGATCAAGGACGCGGGCCTCGACCCGTCGAACACGATCTTCGTGGGCGACCGCCTCCACACGGACATCGCGATGGCCGTACGCGCGGGCATCGACTCAGCCCTAGTACTCACGGGAGACTCACAACGCGCGGATCTAGAAAAACTAGCCTCGGACGACCACCCGACCTACGTTCTGGAATCGGTAGTGAATCTGCTACCGCGTGAGAGGCGGGGTTGCCTCCCTCACTAATAGATGCGCGCTCGGCCCCCGCGCTGGCACACTGGAAGTAATGAGTGAGGTAGCAAATATTCGAATCCGCTCGGCGCTGCCGGAGGATGTGCCCGCGATCGCTCGGCTCGTGGAGCCGTACGTGCATCGCCGCATTCTGCTGGGTAAGGATCTCGTCGACTTCTACGAAGCCGTGCAAGAGTTCATCGTTGCCGACCTCGACGGCGAAATCGTCGGTTGTGGTGCCCTGCACGTGATGTGGGAGCACCTCGCCGAAGTGCGCACGCTCGCCGTGTCAGAAGACGTGCTCGGCCGTGGCGTTGGCCACCGCTTGCTCGTTGCGCTCATGGACCGCGCCCGCGCCCTGAAACTTTCGCTACTGTTCTGCCTCACCTTCGAAGTCGACTTCTTCGGACGGCACGGCTTTGAGGTGATCGAGGGCGAGATCGTCGACCGCGATGTCTACGCCGAACTGCTGCTCTCGAAAGACGACGGGGTTGCCGAATTCCTTGACCTTGCCCGCGTCAAGCCCAACACCCTGGGCAACACGCGCATGGTGCGAGAGCTTTAAGCCGTTCGCACGAGTCGTTCGCGAGAGAGCACAAATCGCCGAATCGCGATGAGCACCAGCGCCACTTGAACCACCACGAAGGTGCCAACGAGCGCTCCCCAAAACCCGCCCGGGATCCAGATCAGGGCCGTGGCGATCAATACAACGCAGCCCGCGATCGCTAGCCGCGGCAGCAACGCGAACGCCCGTGACGTGCCCGCGAGGATTCCCTCCACGATCGGCAGCGGCTCAGAGGCCTGTTCGCGCGCTGCACCAAGCACCTTGATCTGCCCGACACCTGCGATCACAGCCCCCGCCAGCGCACACGCGCCGCCAATCAGCAGCGCGATCACACCGACCGTCACGGGGGGGTCGTTGGCGAGTGGGCCCGCGAGCGACACCGCCGCGACCCCGAGCACCGTCAGCAGAGCGATGATCCCGGCGCTCGCATAGAGGGCCTGCAGGTGGATGCGTACGCCGCGCGCCCACACGACGTCCGCGGGAATCGATGAAGGTTCAGACACGGCCATCAGTCTAGTGCGGCAGATGCACCCGTTCGCCCGTTTGCTCCACGAGCGAATCCTCGATCAGCCCCGCCAGCGCCGC
>CAYVDF010000141.1:0-2992 GCA_964450475.1 uncultured Pseudactinotalea sp. | reverse complement strand
CCGGGCCGTGCACACGAGCGCACCAAACTCCATCACCGCCGCGTTCCACTCGGCCGCCGCCGGGCCATCTTCGGGCACCAACTTCTCTGCGCGCTCACGTTCCGCCACCCGCATGTGAGTCGCCGGCAGGGCGATGCCATCGAGCACTCGCGTGAGCACCCGGCGGATGTTGGTATCGAGCACTACCGACCGCTCGCCGTACGCAAATGCCATCACCGCGGCCGCCGTGTAGGGGCCGATCCCGGGCAGCGTCAGCAGCTCCTCCTCCGTGCGAGGAACCTCACCGTCGAAGTCAGAAATTATTTTTTCTGCCGCATCGCGCAGCTGCAGCGCACGCCTGGGATACCCAAGGTGCCCCCAGGCGCGGATCACCTCAGCGGGCGGCGCCGCGGCGAGCTCCGCAGGGGTCGGCCACGCGGCCATCCACTCGCGCCAGATCGGCACGACCCGCTCGATCGGGGTTTGCTGGCTCATCACCTCGACAACGAGGATTCCCCACGCACCGGGATTCTTCTCCCGCCACGGCAGCGGCCGACCGTTAGAGGCAAACCAGTTGGTGATCTCGCGAACGAGAGCAGGCGATGTAGGTGAATCGGTTGGCATGATCCCTTGAGCTAATCAGGCAAGGGACAGATTTGCCACACAGCGCCTGTGCGCCTCACACGCCTGCGCAACGTTTTGAGTTAAATTCCAAGTGTGAGCACCCGCCGTACCCCGCCGCCGCGCCTGAGCCCGGAGGTTTACCGCCGCCGGCGCCTTGTCGTGCTCACACTCCTGCTCCTGCTCGTTGGGGGCCTCGTGGCGGGGGGCTGGTGGCTGAAAAATTATTTCTTCCCCGCCACCGAATCAGCCCCCGTCGTCAACGAGGAACCCACTGGGCCTACGGTCGAGCAGTTAGCGAACCCGAAGGAATGCACGCGCGAGGCTCTTGAACTCGTTCCGTCGTTCGCCGCTGACTCCATCTCCGCAGGCCAGGCTGCAAATATCTCCCTGCTCGTGCGCAACACGGGGGAGGTGCCGTGCCTCGTGGATATGTCGGCCTCGACCGTGCACGCCGTCGTCACCTCTGGAGATGATCAGATCTGGGCGAGCGACCATTGCGGCGCCGGTCTGCCAGAGAACCGCAGGCTCCTGCTCGATGTCGACGCCTCAGACACCACCGTCATTTCCTGGTCCGGCACCCGCAGCGAGGCCGGTTGCCCTGCGGGCCAACCGGCGACCAAACCCGGCACCTACCGCCTCAGCGTTAAGGTCGAGGTAGGCAGCCAGACGATCAACGAAGAGATCGTCTTCGGAATGCACTAGACGACCTAGACGAAGCGCTCCAGCAGGCTCGATTCCACCTGGCGGCTCAGTCCCTCGCGAACCGCGCGGGCACGCGTTGCCGCCACCCCATCGATCGTTTCGAGCTCCTCGATCGTTGCCGCGAGCATGCGCTGAAGCGTGCCAAAGTGCGCAACCACCGCGTTAACGACAGTCGAGGGCAGGCGGGGGATCCGCTTCAGCATCCGGTACCCGCGCGGGCTCACGCCAGCATCGAGCGCCTCACCCTGGCGCCCACCCAGGCCAAGCACCTGCGCGACCTTCGTCGGATCCAGCAAGCCGGTCGAGCTCAGCGCCGCAAGATCGGCGAGCACCGAATCCTCGGTGACCTTCTCGTTCAGGTCCACATAATCATTGATGAGCACGTTGAGGTCGGGCCCAATCCCCACGAGCATCTCATCAAACTGCAGCGCCAGCAGGCGCCCGCTCGTGCCAAGTTCGAGGAAGTAGTCGTCGATCTCCTCAGAGATTCGCCGCACCATTTCGAGTCGCTGCGCGAGCGTTGCGACGTCGCGCACGGTCACCAAATCTTCAATCTCCAGGGCGGATAACGTGCCGGAAACCTCATCAACGCGAGCCTTGTACCGCTCGAGCGTCGCAAGCGCCTGGTTCGCGCGAGAAAGAATAACGTCACGATCTTCCAGTTCGTAGCGCACGTCGGCAACGTAGAGCGCGACGATGTGCATCGATGCCGATACCGAGATCACTGGCAGCCCGGTCTGCTTCGCGGCACGCTCCGCGGTGCGGTGGCGGGTGCCGGATTCGCTCGTTCCAATCCGCGCATCGGGCAGCAACTGGGCCGCCGCGCGCAGGATCCGGTTGCGTTCGGGATTGATGACGATCGCGCCGTCCATCTTCGCGAGCTCCCGCAAGCGCGTGGCAGAGAATTCCACGTCGAGATGGAATCCACCTGAGGCGATCGAATCGACGATGTCGTTGTGTCCGAGAACAATCAGGGCGCCTGTGCGGCCGCGCAGGATACGCTCCAAGCCATCATGGAGTTCAGTTCCGGGAGCAACCAACGCGAGTGCTTCACGGAGCTGGTCAGGAAGTTCGGCCAATCTGCGACCCTTTCGTGCGTCAGTCCTTCCTTAGTCTAGTGTCTCGGGCTTAGTCTAGTGTCTCGGGGGCCGCGAAATACATGAACTTAAGCACCGTGCTCACCGCGTCAGGCGTGGCCGTTAGCCTAGAGACATGAGCAAAAACCGTGCGCAGTACATGTGCCAGGAATGCGGCTGGACCACCACCAAGTGGGTCGGCCGCTGCGGCGAATGCCAAGAGTGGGGCAGCGTTGAAGAGGTCGCCACCTCGGCTGGGGCCACCCCCATCACCGCCGTTGCCGCCCCCGCGCTCCCAATCGGGGAGGTCTCCGCAGACGCCGCGACCTTCCTGCCCACCCACGTCGGCGAATTCGACCGCGTGCTCGGCGGCGGTATGGTTCCCGGCGCTGTCGTGCTGCTCGCCGGTGAACCCGGCGTTGGAAAGTCCACGCTGCTCCTCGACGTCGCCGCCAAAACGGCTCGCTCAGGCCCAAAAGTCCTCTACATCTCCGGGGAAGAGAGCGCCTCCCAGGTGCGCCTTCGCGCCGAACGCATCGGCGCCATCGAACCCAACCTCTTCCTCGCCTCAGAAACCGACCTCGGCCGCGTGCTCGGCCAGATCGAGGCCA
>CAYVDF010000140.1:0-4905 GCA_964450475.1 uncultured Pseudactinotalea sp. | reverse complement strand
TCTTGTACCCGTTTGGTTTGGGGTTTTTGATGTAATCCTTGACCTGACGTACCGTCACATCGGCTTGCGAGGTCAGCGCCTCCATCACCCGGTACGTGTCGGCGATGAACGAGCACGTGATGCGCACGCCCGCGATATCGTGCAAGCCCGCGCGCACCGCCTCCGGGGTTGGGTCGATCTCGAGGCGAATAATTTTCTTCAGGATGCTCTCGGGACTCTTCAACCGCGAGGTCACGTGCTCAATCGGGTTGTAGTGGTGCAGGCGCAAGAACTCCTTGCGCAGGATCGAGATCTTCGTCAGCACCGCCTCGATCGCGAACTCGTGTTCGATTTGAATGCGCTCAAAATCGCGGCGCAGCTGCCGCGCAAGCCCCATCAACTCCGCTGGGGGTATCGGCAAACTAGGTGCGGGCATGTGCTCGACCATCGGCCACATCCTTTCCACAATCAAGTCTAAGCGAGCGGCGTACAGGCGGCCCGGGCGTTGGTTGGTATGGAAAACTTGGATCCGTGACTAGCGCTAACAACATCCGCCGGGGCCTCGGATTTCTCGTGGCCGGATTCGCCCTGCTTCTGCGCCGCCCAAAACTCGCGGCGCTCGGGATGCTGCCGCCGCTCATTGTGTCGGTGTTCGCGGTTGTCGGTTTGCTTCTACTTGGCATTTTTGGTCTCTCGCCGCTGACCGATGCGTTGACGACGTGGGCCGGCGGTTCGCTGCGGACCGTGGCTCGGATCGTTATCGGTTTTCTCATCATGGCCGTCGCGGTCGTCGTCGTTGTTGTGCTGTTCGTGACCGTCACGCTCGCCGTTGGCGGCCCGATCTATGACCGGATCTCCCAGAACGTCGAGCAGGACCTGGGTGAACAGGTGTTGACCGTGAGCGAGCCCGCGCTGCGCGGGATGTGGCGGGGGCTGCGCCAGTCGATAGCCACGGTGGGACTCTCGATTGGCGGTGCACTGGTCGTCTTTCTGCTTGGGCTGATTCCCGTCGTCGGGCCGGTGCTCGCGCTCGTGACAGGTGCGATCGTTGGCGGGTTCTTGTTGACGACCGAGTTGATCTCCGGTCCGTTTGACCGGTGGGGGCGCACGGGTTTTCGGGAGAAGCTCGGCACGCTCAACCGCAACCGCTTGGCGACGCTCGGGTTCGGTATCCCGGTGTTCATGCTGTTTTCTATCCCGATCCTCTCGGTTGTGTTTTTCCCCGCGGCGACCGCCGGAGCGACGCTGCTCGCGATGGATCTGCGCCCCGGCGGGACTCGCGTGATCGGCGAGCCGCTAGTGCGCGACTAAAACGAGCGGGCCTGCGCTTGCAAGAGCGAACATCCAGCTCGTTATCGTTCCGATGAAGAACACTTCGGCGCTCAGACCGTTCTTGCCGTCGGCCGAGCGCGAGATTTCTGGATAGCGGATGATCGACTTCGCCGCCGCGAGCCCGGCGATGCTCAGGGCCTGGCCGCCGACGACGAGCACAATGAGCAAGTAACGCTCCAACACCCCGATAACTCGACCCGCCCGCGGTGCACCAAACTCCGAGGCCGTTTCTACCGCCGCGTTCTGCGCGGTCGGCCCTTGCGCAAATCGAAGCACAGCACGAACGATGCGGTTGGCCGTCACGAGATTGATGAGCGCCACGGCCACGAGCACGAGGATCCACTCATAGAGTTGCCAGCCGGGGCTCGGTGGTACGGTGCGCGCCGACCAGTTGGGCAACAGAGCGAGGATCGTGGGAGCGGCGAGCCCGATGAGCACGCCGACAGTTCCGAGCATGAACAGCACAGGACGCGAGCCGCGATACGTGCCAAGCCAGAGCGCACAGGCGAGGAGGGCGCCGAGAGTTGCCCACCACGGGGAAGAGATCGCCGCGAGGATGAGGAGCCCCGCGCCCACAACGGCGCTGATGACTTTGCGGAGTGTAGCCGGCGCGGTCACGCACAGCAGGTCGGTTGCGCCGATGAAGGCGAGTGCTGAGGCGAGGGCGATCACGGGGACTCCACGTTAAGTATGTTCGTCACATGCAGGATAGCGGTGCCACCTGACGTTTCCAGACGCTGGGAGATGGCCGCCTGCGACATCTTCTCCTCCCGGGCGATCTCTTGCTGGGTTGCGCCCATGAGCCAAGCGGCCGTCATGCGCTTGTCCTTGATTCCCATCCGGCTAATCGTGTGATCGCGGGAGGTGAGGAGCGCCTGGGCGAGCTGCGGGCAGTGGTCGTAGGCGGCGTCATCAATGCTGACCCACGTGCGTAGCCACGGGTGGCCGTGTCCTTGGAGGCGCGTGAGTTCCTCGAGCGCCTCGCGGGCGTGATACCAGCCGGGGCCGTCGTCGATCGGGCCACGGGCGCCGCTGGCGATTGTGCGGATCTCACCGAGGCCGATGCCAAAGCGCAGGTCGACGTCGCCGGTGCTGAGTAGCCGGGCGAGGGCAGTGGCGGAGATGGCGTGGTCGAGGGAGTCGTAGACAATCTGGAATTCATCGCCGACCGTGGCCCACAGGGGAACGCGTGAGGGAAGCGCAGATTCGACGCGATCGAAGATGCCGAGGATCTGTTCGTGCAGCGCGGCACGGTCGGCGATGGTGCGGGAGCCGACGATGTCGATGATGATGGGAGCGCTAACCATGCCTCCACGATAACACTTATATGCTCGGAATATAAGCAGAAATGTGGAAGTTTAGAGCGATAGAACGAGCGTGTGGCCGTGCTCGTCGGTGCGCACAAACGTGAAACCGGCCGCGTCATAGATCGCGCGGCTGGAGTGCCCTTCGGCAACCGTCACGGAAATTTGGCGGACCCCGGCCTCGCGTGCGCGGGCGGCGAGAGCCTTAATGAGGGCGAGTTCGATGCCGCGGTCGCGGTGCGGGGGAGTGACCCCGACCGTGAGCTCCGGTACCGATTCGGCGATGAACGCATGCCCGGGTAGCTTCTCAGCGAAGTAGCGTAGCCATGCCGCGCCGACCGGAATCTGAAGGCCGTTCGGGCCGCCGGTGTCGACGGCAACGAGTCCGAGGTCTCCCTCGCTGCCCCACCCAGCAACGTAGTGCGAGAGCACCTTATCGCGCAGGAGTTGGCGCCGACTCACGGGATCTTCGCGACCCCAGTTGACCTCAGCCATGAGCATGTCGAGGAGAAACTCAGCATCCTCGGCTGCGGCGTCGCGCACACCAACGGGACCGTGGCGAACATCGTGGGTCATAGGAGGAAGGAATCCTTCGGCAAGAATGGGGCACAAAAATTTTGCATATACCACTTAAAGATGTCTGATCGCGCCGATTCTGGCAAACTGGACGCCGCCTGGCTCAGGATCCGGAACGCTTTTACGGCTAAGGAAGGGCGTAATTATCGTGATTTCCCGCTGAAATGCATACCTAGAAGGAGCATTTCCGTGATGTTACCCACAAGGACGCCCATCGGCGGGCGAGGCAAAGTGAAAACGTGCCGGGCGACGTCAATAATTAATTTATTTTTCGCGCTACGCGTAGAGCTGTTCAGGTAAATTTCAGTAAACGCGACTACGATTATCCCGGTAACACGACTTCAAGGAGTAATCGCGATGGCGAACCCCTACTTTTCTCGTAACGCCCAGTTCAACTCCTCAGGCGGAGTTCAACTCGGCGAGGCTCCGTACGCGACCCAGCAGGTTGACCAGTTCAACCAGGTGCAGGAGTCGTACTATGGGCCGTCCGCAACTGGTGCTGACACCGGCCGCATGACGCTCGATGACGTCATCATGAAATCCGTACTGACGATCGGCACGGTTGTGCTCGTGGCTGTTGCCGCGTGGATCCTCGTGCCCGCCCAGATGATCATGCCGGCCATGATCGGCGGGCTCGTGATCGGTTTCGTGCTTGGCCTCGTTAACGCGTTCAAGAAGGTCCCAAGCCCCGGGCTCATCCTCGGGTACGCCGTGGCTGAGGGTGTCTTCCTTGGAACGATCTCTAAGGTGTTTGGCGCGATGTACTCCGGCGCCGTGATGCAGGCCGTGGTGGCGACGTTCGTGACGTTTGCCGTGTGCCTTGCGCTGTACAAGAGCCGCATCGTGAAGGTGACGGCGCGTTTCCAGCGCATCGTTCTGCTCGCGACCATCGCCTACGCCGTGTTCGTGCTCATTAACCTCGGCATCATGTTCTTCGCCCCAGGCGCGTTCGGCCCGTGGGGTCTGCGCAGCGGCCTGCTCGGTATCGGAATCGGGCTCATCGCCGTGGTGCTCGCCTCGATGAACCTCATGGTTGACTTTGAGTTCATCACCCAGGGCATCCGCAACGGTGCACCGCGCATTACCGCGTGGTCAGCAGCGTTCGGCCTGACCGTCACCCTGATCTGGCTCTACATCGAGTTCCTGCGCCTCGCAGCGATATTTTCCGGGCGCGATTAACGCCTAACTTGTCGGTGGTGGCCCTGAGAACCTCGGGGCCACTGCCATATTCAGACCACCTCAACAGTTAAGGACACGATGACCACCGCACTACCCACCGCCACCGGCTCCTTCGGCGACAAGCCGACGATCACGTTCTCCGAGCAGGCTCCACCGGCCGAACTCGCCGTTGAGGTGCTCTCCCGCGGCGACGGCGCGATCGTCGAAGCCGGCCAGACCATCGAGGTGAACTACCTCGGCCAGATCTGGGGCGGTGACATTTTCGACAACTCCTACGACCGTGGTTCCACGATCGAATTCCCGATCGGCGTCGGTGTTGTGATCGCCGGCTGGGACTCCGGGCTCGTTGGCCAGCAGATCGGCTCGCGCGTGCTCGTCTCGATCCCGCCGCACGAAGGCTACGGCCCGAACGGCGTGCCACAGGCCGGCATCGGCGGCGATGACACCCTCGTGTTCGTTGTGGATATCGTCGACGCGAAATAAATATTTACAGACGCCGGTCGGTGCCTTTCGTAGGCCCGGCCGGCGTTTGTGT
>CAYVDF010000139.1:4503-4918 GCA_964450475.1 uncultured Pseudactinotalea sp. | reverse complement strand
GCACCTCTGAAGATGTTGCTGCGTTAGGGCACGAAGAGCCTTAAGCCCTTCCCAAGGGGACGCGATTGTGGCCGACTTGGCCAATCACCAGCAGAGTTCGCGGGGTCGGTCCTACTCCGTCCCGTGTTTGCAGTGAGAGGCGGACGCGACGCACGTTGAGATGTCGTGAGCGTCGGCGTCATGACTCTGCACCGCGTCAAGTGGATGGAACTCTCCTGCATCGCCATGGTCGGGCTGGGGGAGCATGCGAAGTTGGCGGGTGCCGCTGACGATGCGGATGGGCTCATGTCTTGGTCGCTCGTCTACGTAGCTGCGACCCGCGCACGTGACGAATCAGCGGGAGGTATCCGTGCTGGGTGCTCGGGACCCCTCAGAACGATTGATTTCAGATCGTTATATTTCGCCGCAAGCGACG
>CAYVDF010000139.1:0-4493 GCA_964450475.1 uncultured Pseudactinotalea sp. | reverse complement strand
ACGACGCGCTGGCCGGCGCAGCTCGCGGCTATACGAAACCGCAGGTCAGATACTGTTTTCACGGGCGCGACGCTCGATGTGAAGCCGCTTTCAGTAAAAGCCCGGGCGAGTGCGCGGTGAGGTAGGCGTGGTTGCCTGCGTCACAGACGTCGTCTATAGTCTATTTCGGGAAGCGCTTTCCGAGCGGTTTTCCGTCCAACCGAAGAAGTCAGGAGCGCAAAGATGCGTCTATCACGAATGGGTATTGCCACTGCGGCTGCAATGACCCTACTCTTCAGCGCCGCATGTAGCTCGCCGGCAGACAAACCTGCTGACGGCGATGCGATCGAAATGGAAATCGTTGCATTCAGCCCGCCCTCGTTGGGCGCGTTCTTGCCAGCCGTGATCGCGGAGAAGCGATTCGACCTGGAGAACGGTCTTGACATCACATTCGTCGAGCGTCCTCCGGCCGCGTACAACACTGAGTTCAGTACCGGCCAGTTCAAAGTCGGAGGCTCTGGTTCACTCATGAGTGAGGCCGTGCGCCTGTCGCAGGGCGTTGACGTCGTCTACCTGTTCAACGTGCACGACTACTGGGGTGGACTCGTGTCCACCACACCTGAGGTGACCGAACTGGCCGACCTTGAAGGTCGTACCCTCGCCGCCTCGACGTCGGTGACGAATTACGCGCTGTTCCTGTGGTTCGTGCAGGCTGCCGGGGTTGACATCGAGAAGGTCACGGTTGAAAACCACGACACAGGCGGCCTCGGAACTCAGGCTCAGACCGGCCGTTCAGATGCGGTGCAGATCTGGGAGCCCGGCTACAGCAACCTCATGGCTCAAAACCTCGAGCACGTGAAGGACGTTCCGCTGCCCTTCCACCTGTGGAAGGAAGAGTACGGCACGGATGACATCCCGTTCCTCGGGGTAGCGGTCCACCGTGACTGGCTGGAGGCGAACGAGGAAGCCGCCAAGCTGCTCCAAACCACCTACGAGAAGGCCGCCGAATGGACACTCGCGAACCCTGCCGAGGCTGCACAGATCATCGCCGATTCCATGGATGGCGGTAACGTCGAAGCGTTGACGGAGCTCATCTCCAACAACGACCGCCTTGGTCTCAACGTTCGGCCAGCAGCTGAGATCGAAGAAGGCATCGCAGCAGTGTTCGATGCAGGCGTTGCGATCAAGTACTTCGATGAAGCGCCGCCGTTGACTCTCATTCCGGGGAAGTAAGTGGCTACGGAAAGCCAAACAAGTCGGGGGCAGGAGGTCTGGCGGCGCCGGGTAGCGCGGTCGGCCAGATCTCTGCCTCCGGTGGAAACGGTTGTCGCGATCGCCGCAGGTCTCGTGCTCTGGGCGATTATCGCCACGGGCACACCGGATTACATCCTGCCACAGATCAACGATGTGGTGATGCGCATCGTCGAACTCTTCGTTGACCCAGATCAGCGATGGGACTGGCTAGCAACGGTCATCCGGATCATGATCGGACTCATCACGGCGTTCGTTGTGGGAACCATCGCGGGACTCGCTATGGGGAAGTCGCAAAAACTGACGAACATTCTCATGCCGTACATGCAGGTGATCCAGGGAATTCCCTCGCTCGCATGGGTCATGATCGCGATCATCTGGTTCCAGTCGGTGGAGATCCGCATCTGGTTCCTCCTGCTTATGGTCACTCTTACCGGTTTCGCCTTCCAGGCCAACGACTCCTACCGCGCAGTTCCCGCCGAATTGCGCGACATGGCAAAGTCGCTGCGCCCCCGCCGCGGCCGCCTCGACATGTTCCGAACGGTCACCCTGCCCGCCATCATCCCCGACCTGCTCACGGCGTGGAAGATCAACCTCGGGCTCGGCACCCGCGTCGTTCTCATCGCTGAGTTTGCCGGCGCCACCATCGGTGTCGGTTACCAGCTCCGTATGGAACAACAGTTCTTCCGTATGGACGGCGTACTGGCCTGGACAGCGTCACTCGTGATTTTCGTACTGATCGTCCAGAAGATTATCGAGTTCATCGAGCGCCGTCTTCTGCGTTACCGCCCCTCGGGGGCGGCTCCGCAAGTGAGCGAAGCGGCGAGCGACCAGCAGCCCTCAGGCCCCGCACCTGCTGTGGCTGAGGTGGGAGTTGGAAGTGGGCACAATGGTTGATCTAAAGGAAAGACAGGGCCCTGCCATGAGTTCTGAAATGTCCAACGACGTACTCATCGAGTTCACCGACGTGACGAAGCAGTTCGTGACCCGCCACGGACAGAAGGTGCAAGCCATCGACGGCCTCAACCTGAAAGTCCGCCGCGGGGAACTCGTTGCGATCGTGGGTCAGACGGGGTGCGGAAAGTCGACTGCGTTCAACCTCCTTCTCGGGCTATACGCCGCGACGAGCGGCACGGTCTTGGTCGAGGGGCTCGACCCCCACGACGACTTTGAGGCTCTCAAGGGAAAGATCGCCGTCGTGTTCCAAGACGGTCGGCTCCTGCCGTGGCGTACCGCCGAGCAGAACGCCGCCCTCGGCTTGGAGTACATGGGAGTGCCGAAGGCCGAACGCCTAGAGAAGTCCCGTGAGTGGCTCGCCCGCCTCGGCCTAAAGGGCCGAGAGACCGCGTATCCGTACGAACTCTCCGGTGGGATGCGCCAGCGCGTGGGTATCGCACGCTGCTTTGCACTCGACCCCGACATCATCCTGTGCGATGAGTCCTTCAGTGCCCTCGATGAGTTGACGGCCGACCGCCTGCGCGGGGAGTTCGTCAAGCTCGTCAAGGAGGAGGGCAAGACGGGGGTGTTCATCACTCACTCGATCGAGGAGGCTCTCACCATCGGTGACCGGGTCGCTGTGTTCCGCGCCCCAGGCCACGTTGCAGCCGAGTTCGACGTCGCAGGTGAGCTGGGCGAGCTTGACCTCGCCGACATGCGCCGCCAAATCCGCGATGTAATGGCCGGCGGATAAGCCGCACCCATCCACGACTGCAACATAGGCGAGTGCAACGGGCGGGGAGTAGATCAACAATCCCCGCCCGTTCGCCGTCCATAATCCACCCGCTTGCCAAGAGAAAACCTCCGTGGTTTACTACTGGAAAGCGCTTACCGAGTTTTGATTGACGGGCGCTTGCTTGGCGCAGACGCCACGACGAAAGGGTTTCAATGACTAACGCACCTACCACCCGGGAAATCGGGATCATCATGAACGGCGTATCGGGCCGGATGGGATACCGCCAGCACCTGATGCGTTCGATCCTCGCGATCCGGGATGAGGGAGGGTTCGAACTACCCGATGGCACGAAGATCACCGTGCGTCCGCTACTCGTGGGCCGTAGTGAACACAAGTTGGCAGAGATCGCCAAGGAGCACGACATCCCCGACTACACGACCAACCTTGATGAGGCGCTTGCCGATCCTACGTGGGAGATCTACGGCGATTTCCTCGTAACGAAGGCCCGTGCCGCGGCGCTGCGCAAGGCGATCGCCGCAGGGAAGGCGATCTATACGGAGAAGCCCACAGCGGAAACGACCGCCGAGGCAGTCGAGCTCGCCAAGCTCGCCGATGAGGCCGGGATCATGACCGGGGTTGTGCACGACAAGCTCTATCTCCCAGGCCTGCAGAAGCTGCGCCGCCTCATTGACTCGGGCTTCTTCGGCGAGATCCTTTCGGTGCGCGGAGAGTTCGGTTACTGGGTGTTCGAGGGCGATTGGCAGCCCGCGCAGCGCCCGTCGTGGAACTACCGGAGCGAAGATGGCGGCGGAATTATCGTCGACATGTTCCCCCACTGGAATTACATCCTAGAGAACCTGTTTGGCAAGGTGAGCACGGTGTATGCGCATGCCTCCACGCACATCCCCACGCGTTGGGACGAGTCCGACGAAGCTTACGAGGCGACCGCCGATGATGCCGCCTACGGAATCTTCGAACTCGACTCAGGCGTGATCGCGCAGATCAACTCCTCGTGGACTACGCGCGTGAACCGAGATGAACTCGTGGAGTTCCACGTCGATGGCACCCTCGGCTCGGCCGTGGTCGGGCTATTCGGTGCGAAGATCCAGCCACGCAACGCGACTCCGAAGCCCGTGTGGAACCCCGATATCCCCGACACGCACGATTACGACTCCGACTGGCTCGAGGTACCCACGAACGATGTGTTCATCAACGGGTTCCGCCAGCAGTGGGAGGAATTCCTCACGGCCTACCACCTCGGCGAGACCTACGAGTTCGATATGCTCGCCGGCGCCCGCGGGGTACAACTTGCCGAAGCCGGGCTCCAGTCCTCGCGCGAGGGCCGCAAGATCGAGCTCGAGGACCTAGGGAAGTAGGTCGGGCGTGCTAACACTCATTAATTCTGACGGCGCCACTTCACGGGTAGAACTCTGTGCGGCACCGGACTATTCCCGGCCGACGGACGGGCTGAGGTCGCGGGTGGCGTACGCCGCGGCCCACGTGGTGCCCCACCCGTGGGGCGATAACACGCCGGGGCAGCCCGCCGAGATCGACTGGGACTCCACCCTCGCCTTCCGCCGCCACGCGTATG